>DSAU01000262.1 GCA_011046315.1 bacterium | reverse complement strand
TCCCTGGATCTATGGAAGAATAGTCATCCCTGATGAAAACTCGGAAACTGAAGAAAATATCAGGATCGGATTGGTGCAGGGCAATATTGATCCTTATTTAAAATGGGATGCTGAGTTTGAAAGAGAAAATCTTATAATATATGAATCCTTGACGAGAAAACTGTCTTCAGAAAATCTTGATCTGATTGTCTGGCCAGAGACTGCCACACCGGTGTATCTCAGAGATTCTGAAATATATTTGGAGGCAATTTACAAAATAGTTAATGAGTTGCAGGCGCCGTTAATAACTGGTACGCCCGATTATAAATTTTTTGAAGATCGCTCTTACAAAACTTTTAACGCCGCGTTTCTGTTTACACCGTTGAGCCGAACTTTTCAGGTTTATCATAAGCTACATCTGGTTCCGTTTGGCGAACGGGTTCCATTTACCGAGACATTTCCTTTTTTAGCCGATTTTTTGGAAACGCTTGAGATGGGCGAAGGAAATTTTTCCCCGGGTTCGGACTTGGTTACGTTTCGGGTTCCGGCATTAAAGAAAAGCGCGAACAATACAATGCAGGTCGAAGAGAGATATTTTTTTCGTATGCCAGTGATAATCTGTTTTGAATCACTGTTCTCAAACCTGGTGCGCAAATTTATTAAACCAGGCGCTGACATTCTGGTTATTATCACTAATGATGCCTGGTTTGGAAGAAGCCCGGCGCCCTATCATCATGCGCAGGCGGCAGTTTTTCGCGCCATTGAAAATCGCATTGCCATCGCCCGGTGCGCTAATACCGGCAAATCCATGTTCATTGATTGTTTTGGCAGAACCAAAAGCGAGACGCCCATTTTTGAAAGGATGACTCTGGTCGATGAAATACCCTTAAGAAGCAGCACCACTTTTTTTACCATGCATGGTCATGTTTTTGCAGTGGCAGTTTCGCTGTTGAATATCATACCTTTCTTAATTGCGCTCATTAGGCAGATAAAAAACTGATAAAATAACCTGGTTAGCTATCCGTTTCCAAGCAATTGATCAAAGGATGGAGCTGTTATTAAACGCCTTTATGCTCAAGTGTATAAAGGCGTTTAACTATATTGGATGGGTGAGCGCCACTAATATTAATTTTTTACATTGAGTTGAAATTGGGGAACTCTATCCCCATTGAATCTATTTAATATCGAAGCGGTTAGATAACGAAACGTTTTTGTGAAAGAAAAAAAATTGTATGCTGATATGAATAAAATTTTGACATTACTTATAATCATTTTTATTATTTTCCAACCTGGTTATGCCGGTGAGGATTTCTTTCTGTCTTACAGCAGCATAAAAGCAAAACCAATCGCCATGGGCGGCGCTTATTCTGCTGTTGAAGATAATTTTGTGTCCGCGACCTACAATCCGGCATCGCTTAACTTATACGAGACTGAAAAGAGCTTTCGCATCACCTTATTTTTGAATCCAATTGCTCCGCTGATATCATTTTATGAGCAACACAAGACGCCTTCTGCTGGTCCAGTCCAAACCAATGAAAACCAACACTATTTAAAAAACGCGGCGACATTCTTTAAAGGTTTGGTGATCACCACAAAATTTTTAGATATCGGATTTATTTTCAATGAACAGACCATTGACTCTGCTAAACTGGTCGAACAAAAACAGGTTTTTGAGCAACCAGCTATTTGGAGCAACTGCTACCACAGCGCCATTATTCGCCTGAAGCTTGCCGATCGCGTATCATTGGGAGTGTCTGCCAGTCTATTTTATGATGGGACAGATGAAGAGTTCAGCCACGATTATGGCTTTGGTTACGGATTACTGATAAAACCGACACAAAAATTAAATGTGGGAATGACATATAATTATATGCCCCAACTGATGTCCGACATTCGGATGCCGCTTGAGAGATTGGTTGATCAAACTATCAATATTGGGCTGGCTTTTTTTCCTTTTCGCGGTGCTACTTTATCGTTTGATTTGCGTAATGTGACCGAAGAAAAAGGCAAAAGCGTGGTCGAGGCGCATTTTGGATTTGAGCAACAACTTTTTTCAATGATAGCGCTGCGATGTGGATATTTTAAAGAAAGGTTTGTTCCCAATCATACATACTCAATGGGAATTGGATTGGTTGATTCAAATTTTCTGTTTTCAAAAGAAAACAAATTGATCCAGCCGCAATTTTGGTTTAATTATGCCCTTGCCTTACAAAGGCACGCCAACCAGACCAGTTGCTGGCATGTGATCTCATTTAACATTAGATTATAATTTGTTGAGGGAACTTTAATTATTATTTTTGGTTTTAACTGTTAATTATTTCATGTATATGATTGTTAAGAAATTAGTCATTAGCGCGCTGATCCTGGTCGGATGGCAGGGAAGCCTTCACCCTCAATCACCAACCTTACCGGATGATAACATTACTATTTTTCATAAATTGGCGGCTTCGGTCGTATCCTCGCTCCTGTCTGAGTTTGAGGATGATCAATGGATGAGCTATAATATTGTGACGGTGCAGCCCGGTGATAATGGTAATTGGCTGTTGGAAAATGCTTTTGTGCGCACCTTGCTCGACAAAAGGAAAAAAGTTCAACTCAACAGCCGGCTTCGGTCCGGTGATCAGATGCTGATTGAATTTAAAATTGAAGATATTGGTTTGTCGTATCAGCCCATCGATAACAACAAGCTTGTCGAAAGACAATTTAATTTGGATGTTAATGCACGTCTGGTGCAAGGCAAAGACAACAGCGTAGTTTTGCTAAAACGTTTGAACGAGAAATATGTTGATCAGATCAAATTAGCTGATGTCAATTTAGTCGAAAATCAGAACTACCCGTTCACGCGCGCCAAAATTCAGCTTTCAAAAACGTGGAAAAAATATATCGAACCATTTCTGGTATTTGGCGTAACAGCAGGAGTGATTTATTCTTTTTTTGCACTGAGGAGTAAATAAGAGGAAGGTTTATGGTGAAAATTTCAGGGAAGTTTGTTATCATTGGACTAATTGTGTTGACTTTTATTGCTAACTGTGGCAGGCAAAAAATTAAACCATCGCTGCCGGCTGAAGAACGGATGAAAATCGCTGAAAAAATGTTCCGCGACGAGGATTATCTGGATGCGAAAACAGAATTTCGAATTATCATTCTAAATTTTCCCGGCAGTGTGATCAGCGCAAAAGCTCAATATATGTACGCCGAATGCCACCGGGAATTAAAAGAATATATCATTGCCGCGGCAGAATATCAAAAGCTGCTGCGAGTGTATCCAAACAGTGAATATGTAGATAATGCGCAGTTTCAAATTGGATTATGCTACTTTAAATTATCTCCAAAATATTCCCTGGATCAGGAATACACGCATAAGGCGATTCAGGAATTTCAACGTTTTTTAGAAGACTTTCCCAACAGTGAATTGGTCGCTGAAGCCCGAAGCTATATGTACAAATGTCGGGCAAAGCTGGCGAGAAAGTTCTACCGAAATGCCGAGTCGTACCGTAAATTGACCTTTTACAATTCAGCAATCATCTATTATGAATATGTGCTTGATAACTATTATGATACAGAATTTGCCCAAAAATCATTAGTGGGCAAAGCAAATTGCTATCAAAAAATGGGAAAATCGGATGAAGCGATCAAGTTTTATCAGCTTTATCTTGATAAATATCCAAAGGGCGCCGGTGCAAGAAAAGTGAAGTCAGAATTAGAGAAAATCATTAGTGATAACAGTTGATATTTTGGATAACAATTTTCTTTCAAAAAATAATACAATCAATGATCTGAACAGTGATAAACAACGCCGGATCGGTATTTTGGGGGGCTCTTTTGATCCGGTACATCTTGGGCATATCAGAATAGCCAGAATTAGCCTGGAAAAAATATCACTGGACCGGGTTTTTTTTGTGCCGGCAGCGATCCCTCCCCACAAACAGCATGTAGAACTCTCCGACCAGCGTCATCGATTGAAAATGCTGCAATTGGCATTGGCAAATGAACCAGCTTTTTGTGTTTCCGATGTTGAATTGCGACGGCAAGGCGTTTCTTATACAATTGATACCATTTATTATTTCAAAAAAAAATATCACCTGCCGCCAGAGAGGCTTTTTTTAATCATCGGCGCTGATAATTTAGTGCATTTTCACCAATGGAAAGCTCCACAAAAAATTTTACAAAATTGTCAGCTACTGGTTTATCGAAGACCCGAGGTCGATTTATCGATGGTCGATGATCATTTGAAAAACCAGCTTCAGTTTATCGATGCGCCCCTTATCGACATCTCAGCTTCTGATATCAGAGAAAAAATTGCATCGGGACAGGATATATCGCAATTGGCGCCGCCAGAAATTATCCCATACATTTTCCGCCATCATCTTTATCATTGAAATCTTTCCAATTTTTCATTTTATTTCGTTCAACAAAAATTCTACTTGATTTTCTTAATATAAACTATTAATTTGTGCACAAAATATACCACTTGTAATAATATCACGTTACAGGATCATCATGATATATTGGATTTCAGTTTTTATTCTGAGACTGTTTGCCAGATGCTACCTTTGTGGCAAAGCCTATGGGCTCGAAAATTTTCCGCAGACCGGACCTTACATCGGTGTAGTCAATCACAAAAGCAATATGGACGTGATCGCTATGGCTCTGGCTGTTCGTCACAAAGTCCACACCATGGCGAAACATTCGCTGTTTCGCGTTCCGGTTTTGAAATGGTGGCTGCGGGCGGTGGGTATGTTTCCTGTTATCCGAAATGCTGCTGACCGTCGCGCGTTTAATCATGCAATCCATCTATTGCGCAACCATCAAGTGCTGATTATGGCGCCTGAAGGCACGCGTAAAAGAACCGGAAACGTTCGCATTCGTCCCAAGACCGGTTTCATCCGGTTGGCGCAAATTACGGATACGCCGGTTGTGCCGATAGCGATTTTTGGAACGGATAAGGTGCTGCCGCCTGGCGCCTGGTTTCCCCGGCCGGTGAGCGTCAGGGTGATGGTCGGTAAACCCATAAGGTTGGAAAAAATTCAGCTTAAGCATGAGAATAAAGAACAGATTCAGCGCCAAGCGGATATGGTGATGGATTTAGTTTATGAAATGTTAGCCCAATTAGAAGCTAATAAATAGTTTTTCATCTGTCCGTAACAGCAATAAATATGTATAACAATTTGAACAATAACTTCAAATTATCTATTTGGGGAGGGCGAATGGAAATTGAGTTGTTGAAAAGAGTTCCGATTTTTTCCAATTTATCGGAAGAAGAGTTGCTGAAAATTCGCAAACTCTGTGTTACCCAGCATTATGAAAAAGACAGGTTAATTCTTATTGAGGAAGATATCGGAAAGACACTGTTTTTAATC
>DSAU01000348.1 GCA_011046315.1 bacterium | reverse complement strand
TGATGTGTCGATCAAATTTTTGACTGAAAACGGTATGGTCGTCCGCCAAATTTCCAAACAAGAAATTCTCGGTTCTCAGGCGATCTGGGATGGCAGAAATGACGCCGGACACCCTGTCGCCAGTGGCGTTTACCTGTTCGTTATTTATAGCCATGAAGTCGGAATGAATCGCACCGGCAAAGTTGCGGTGATTCATTGATTTTCTCAAATTTGGAGTGTCGCAACTATGCTACAATTTGTGTTGCTGGATGTATGGGTATCGTTGAAGTAATTTAAAAAATTTGAACAAGAAAAACGTCAAACATGCTGAAAAATCTCCACGTTGAAAATTTCGCGCTGATCGATAAATTGGAAATCAATTTTGAACCCGGACTGAACATCATCACCGGTGAAACCGGGGCGGGAAAATCCATTCTCATTGATGCGTTGGGATCTGCCATTGGCGACAAAATCCCCGCGGATGCACTTCGAAAAGGCGCCACCAAAGCCATTACTGAATGTCTTTTCGACCTGAAAAATGTGGGCGAAATAATAAATTTTCTCAAGCACAACCAATTCGATTGCAGCGATAACGATCTTATTTTGAGAAAAGAATACTCGGAATCAGGACGGAATCGCGCCTTTGTTAACGATTCGCCGGCATCTAACGCGGCGCTTTCTGCGATCGGAGACATGCTGGTCGATCTGCATGGTCAGCACGAACACCAGGCATTGTTGAAAGTCAATCACCACATCAAATATCTCGACGATTTCGGAAATTATCCTCTATTGTTGAAAAACGTCTCAACCCTCTATGACCATTTTGTTGAATTGATCGATCAATTAAAAAATCTGGTCGCCCGGGAACAGTCGTTATCCGAAAAAAAAGAGCTGTTCCAATTTCAACTCAATGAAATCAACCAGTTAAACCTTTACCCCGGCGAAGAGTCCGAGCTTGTTCAGGAAGAAAAATTGCTGGGCAACAGCGAAAAATTATATCAACTTACATCAGAAGTTACTGAAAATTTTTACGACAGCGAAAATTCAATCTTTGATCGGTTATCCGATGGGTTGAGCAAATTGGAAGATCTATCCCGCATTGATGACACACTGGAAAGCATTAAAAAGGATTGCGAAGCCGCGCAATTATCAGTTCAGGAAATCGCCAAATTTTTACAGAGCTATTTGCAGAACATTGAATTTAATCCGGACCGGCTTGAGCAAATCCGCTCGCGGCTGGGACAATTATCCGGATTAAAACGAAAATACAACCGTTCGCTTGATGAGATCATCGATTATCAGCGCCAGCTCGAAACTGAGCTGGCTGAGATCGAAAATTTGGACGCTTCCATTGAGAAGAAAAATGCCGAGATCGAGAGTCAACGCCAAAAGCTTTCCTACGCCTGCTTTGAACTCACGGCTGCCAGAAAAGCCGCCGCGCAAAAGCTGGAGCAACTTGTCCGGATGCATTTGGCAGAATTGGGAATGAAAAACGCTCTGTTCGAAGTTCGTATTCAGCAGTTGTTGCATGAAAATGGCGCCGCAGAATTGGAGGGGAAACGATATAAAACATCCCAGACCGGCGTCGACCAGGTTGAGTTTTTCATCGCTGCCAATCCCGGTGAGGATTTAAAACCGTTGGTTAAAGTTGCCTCGGGCGGAGAAGTATCGCGCATTATGCTGGCGCTAAAATCTTCACTTGCCGACGCGGACATGATTCCGGTGTTAATCTTTGATGAAATCGATATGGGTATTTCCGGAAGGATCGCTCAGGCAATTGGGCTCAGCCTCAAACGGTTGTCAAAAACTCACCAAATCATCTGCATTACGCACTTGCCGCAGATTGCCAGCGTTGCCGACCACCACTTTGTGGTTGAAAAAACCACCACTGACAATATCACCCGCACCCGGATTCGCAAACTCAACGAACAGGAGCGCGCCCTTGAAGTGGCAAAGTTGCTGGGCGGTGAAATAGTTACCGAAACTCACATCAATAGCGCCAAAGAATTGATCGAACAGTCGCGGCAGATGAACATTGGCGCAGTTTGATACAAAGCCGCAAATGCGAATGTTTATTTCTCCTTCATTCTCTGCTTTTCGCCAGATTTTTATCCGCTTTTAACCTATTAAAAAATTGTATATTATTGATGAATTAAATTTTAATTTTTAATTCAGACATTTCAAAACAAGTTGGAGCAATTTTTGCTGCTCCATTCTTTACTGCGCTTATTCAATAGCTAAATTAACTTTTTTTTGTCGGAATTAAACCGGCAGAATCTGGATTACTGGCGGGGAAAAATTTATTTGGGCATTTTTTTTGAGGAGGATATCACAATGGACAACACGAGAACAATCATTCGTTCCTCCATCGCTTCCATCCTGATAGTAACTGTAGGCTTGTTTATGCTGTGCATCAGCAGAGCTCCTAAGATCAATACGGATGAGTCGATTTATGGGAATGGGGCGACGGTGGAAAGCGACGAGCAGTCGCTGCTGAGTTTGTTGGCTGATACTGGTGAAGACATTGATCTCGACAATTTAGATGAAATTAATTCGGATTCGAACACGCTTCAATCAGGATCCACTCAAGATGACTTGCTGGCAGCCCTGCTAAGCGAAGGAGAAGAATCATTCACCTCGTCCCAATACACGGAACAAGGTGATGCGGAAATGGACGAACTGCTTTCTTTGTTGCAGACTGAGGAACAATCCGTACAAGCTCCGCAAGATTTAATGCAACTGACTGAATCCGCAAAACAATACACTCCTGCTGAAAGCAAGCAAACAAGGGCAGCGGCTCAAAGCGGCACATCCGGCAGCACTGGCGTTGATTTAGGTGAAAAGGTGAGCTATCTGGAAAATGTTTATGCAGAAAAAAACTCTGAAAAACAGAATCTTGAAAGCCAAATCAGGGAGTATGATCAACGGATCGCGGAACTCGAAGCGAAAATAAACTCGCGCAGCGGTCAAAATTTTCAACTGCGCCAGACAAGTTACAGCGAAGCTACACCTCAAACGTTTGATCGCAGACAGCCTGAGTTTTCTGGCGGCGCATTTTCCCAGTCGATAGATGATTTTGAAATCAGTTATCAGGATGCACTGAGGTTGTTTCACCAGCGCCGCTACCGAAACGCACGGGAACAGTTCTATCAACTGCTACAAATTAATCCCAAACACAACCTCGCCGACAACTGTCAGTATTGGATCGGAGAATGCTGGTTTGCCCAGGGCAACTATTATCAGGCAATCGTCGAATTCAATAAAGTCGCTGCCTACGATGCCCCCGGCAAAAAGGACGACGCTCAGCTTATGCTGGGGTTAGCTTTTATAAAATTGGGCGAAAAAAGAACTGCACAATCTGAACTGAATTGGTTTATTAATACTTTTGCATCCAGTGAATACATTAACAAGGCTTTCTATTATTTAAACAGATTATAATCTCCGCTGCGGGGAGTTTAAAACATTCAAAACTCCCCCTCTGCTATTATTAACTTAAGTTTCGCACATCTCAAATAATAATAAAATAGAGGGTGGACTGGGTATTCATATCTTGAAGAAGAATTTGTCATAAATGATAGTGTCTATTCCGTGGACCGCTATTTTTCAAATTCAATGGGCAAAATCGCTGAATTAGGCAGTATACGTGAGCAGCGTGTTGCCAGAGTAGAAATTTATCCCGTTCAGTTTAACCCCTTGGCAAACAAGTTAAAGGTTTACTCCCACATTAAAGTTGAACTCGATTTCATATTCCCGAAAAGTGCAGTTGTGAAAGATGTAGGACCGTTCTACAAAGCCTGTAAAGCAACAATTTTGAATTACAGATAATCCTAACCTGGCGAAGCCAGAACCAAACAGGTTTTAAATTTTCTGCCAAAAAATGGCAGAAAATTACTTGTCAGTTACTAGGAGATTTGAAAATGTGGCTCACGAAACTTTTAATGCTATCAGTCATTTTTGCTTTATTCAATTTTTTTCAAGCTGAAAATTTATTCGCCCAAGGATCATGGAAAATAATCCGACAAATAGATACCTTGACCATTTATACTGATGTGGATTTTGTTGATAAAAATAACGGCTGGGTGGTTGGATATGTTCCGGAATCACTTCTGCCTCCAGAAGGCGTAATCATCCATACTCGCGATGGCGGGGAAAGTTGGGAATATCAAAAATCTATAACCGGCAGAGTTCTTTATGTCGTTGATTTTGTAGACTCGCTTAACGGTTGGGCACTAGCCGATAGTGTCGTGGTATTCCACACCAACGATGGCGGCAGAAATTGGAACCAAGAGCCATGGCGAGGGGAGTTTTCTTTTATTGATTCACAAAGGGGGTGGAGGATTGGAAATAATGGAAGAAACATTTTTTTCACAAATGATGGGGGAAATACGTGGACAATCCTGTATACTCAAGTTGCTTCTCTTGCCAGGATTTGTTTTGTTGATTCATTGCACGGTTGGGTGATGGAAGATGCGCGAGTCATTTTCCACACGAGGGATGGTGGTCAGAATTGGGAAGAGCAATATCGCTGCTCATCGTGCCCATTATTGCCCTTGGGAAACTGGGAGTTTATTGATAATCTAAGAGGATGGATGCTAGTAAAAGGTGAACTCAGTAACTGGGCGGTCTTAAGAACCCTGAATGGCGGTCAAAGTTGGTATATCTATTGTCTTCCAAATGCTTGGTATTACGCTGACATTGCATTTGTGGATTCGCTACACGGCTGGATTGTAGGTGCTCAAGCAATAGGTGTTAGCACTCCAACCATATTGTACACTGACGATGGCGGAGAAACCTGGACTCCTCAAGAAACAGGCATGGGTGAAATGGGGGCATTGAATGCAGTGGGCTTTATGGATACCTGTACTGGTTGGGCCGTAGGCGTTGCAAGAGGCGAGCTAGGCCTTGGTACGGTGCTAAAGTATACTTGTGGTTCCAGCAATATAGATAACAACACTTTGAATGATGGTGTTTATCCCGATACTTTCCAGTTGCTGCAGAATTACCCCAATCCTTTTAATTTGGAAACAACCATCCGTTATTACATTCCTCATTCTGATCGTGTGAACGTTTCTATCTATGATGTTCATGGACGATTGGTAAAAAATCTGATTAGTAATGAAATGCTCTCCAGAGGTTATCACGAGGTCTACTGGGACGGCAGAGATCAACAAGGAAATGTAATTTCCAGTGGCGTTTATTTGTGCATGCTTAAATCAGAAGAAAATGTCAAAGCAATAAAGTTAGTAACCATTAAGTAGATTTTAAAAAGGAGGGTCGAAAAATGATAACCAACATTCAAACACTAGTTGTTGTCAAACGTATTCGGCTTTATATAATGCTAATAGCTGTTTTGAGTTTGACACTTGGAACC
>DSAU01000448.1 GCA_011046315.1 bacterium | reverse complement strand
CTTAACCTCGAATATCTCAATATGCCAAAAAAGAATAATGACCAACCATTAGAGAAAAAACTCTGGTCTGCTGCTGACAAACTTCGTAAAAACATGGACGCCAGTGAATACAAACATGTCGTTCTCGGTTTGATATTTTTGAAATACATTTCGGATGCGTTTGAGGAAAAGCATGAACAGTTGAAACTGGATTTTGAGGACCCGGCCAGCCAATGGTTTATTCGTGAACCCCAGGCGCGCTATGAAACGCTGAATGATAAAGATGAATATCGGGCGGAAAATATTTTTTATGTGCCGAAAAATGCTCGCTGGTCATACTTGCAATCAGTAGCAAAACAACCGGAGATCGGGAAATATGTGGATGATGCGATGGTGGCGATTGAAAAGGAGAATCCCACGCTGAAGGGAGTGCTGCCAAAAGTTTACGCCCGTCCCAATTTGGATAAGCAGTCGCTGGGCAGTTTGATCGATCTGATCGGGACGGTGGTGATCGGGGATGCCAAAGCCCAGAGTCAGGATCTGCTGGGCCGTGTTTATGAGTATTTCCTGGGGCAGTTTGCGCTGGCAGAGGGGCGCAAAGGCGGGCAATTTTATACGCCGCAGTCCATTGTGAAATTGCTGGTGGAGATGCTCGAGCCTTACGAAGGGCGGGTGTTCGATCCCTGCTGTGGCTCGGGCGGGATGTTTGTACAGAGCGAGAAGTTTGTGGAAGCGCACGCCGACCGGGCGAAAAATAATTCCCGGGATTTGAAGCTGTTTTTGAGAGACCGGATTTCAATCTTCGGACAGGAGAGTAACCAGACCACGTGGCGGTTGTGCATGATGAATCTTGCCATTCGGGGAATCGATGCGTCCAATATCAAATGGAATAACGAAGGTTCGTTTTTGCGGGACGCGCACCCTGATTTGAAGGCGGACTTCATTCTGGCGAATCCGCCGTTTAATGACAGCGACTGGGCGGGTGAGCTGATACGGGAGGACGCGCGCTGGAAGTTTGGAAAGCCGCCGGTTGGGAATGCCAACTTTGCCTGGGTGCAACATTTTATCTATCATCTGGCGCCGACCGGATGTGCCGGGTTTGTGCTGTCCAACGGCTCGCTGTCATCCAATACCGGCGGCGAGGGTGAGATTCGCAAGGGGATTGTTGAGGCTGATCTGGTGGATTGTATTGTGATGCTGCCCACGCAACTATTTTACAACACCGGTATTCCGGCGTGTCTCTGGTTCGTGAGCCGGTACAAGAACGGGAATAAAGAGCGCAGCCGAAAGGGTGAAGTGCTGTTCATCGACGCGTCGGAGATGGGGGCGATGATCAACCGGCGCAACCGGATTCTGAGGGATGATGATATTCAAAAGATCGCGGACACGTACCGCCGGTGGAAAAAACCGGATGGCGATTTTGAAGATGTGAAGGGCTTTTGCAAGTCTGCTGCGCTGGCAGACATCAGGAAGCACAATTATGTGCTGACGCCGGGGCGCTATGTGGGGATACCGGATGAAGAAGATGATGGAGTGCCGTTTGAAGAAAAAATGGCGAAATTGACGGCGGAACTGAAAGCACAGATGGAAGAAGGGGAGCGTTTGGATAAAGAAATTAAGGGTCAATTATCCAAAATTGGATTCGATTTATGATTAATTGGATTGAAACAAGTTTGGGTGAAATATCAAAGTTTATTCAGTATGGTTACACTGAAAGTGCATCCCAAGAACCTATAGGCCCAAAATTTTTAAGAATTACTGACATTCAAGGAGATTGCATAAATTGGAGTGATGTACCATATTGTAAAATATCTTCGAATGATTATAAAAAATATAAACTTGAAATGGGTGATATAGTAATTGCAAGAACTGGTAACTCAACTGGTGCAACTGCATTCATCAATGATAATATTGATGCTGTTTTTGCATCGTATTTAATTCGTTATAAGATCGATCCTAAAATCGCTGATCCATTTTATATTGGGATATTATTAAGAAGTAAAAAATGGAAGTCATTTGTCAATTCAATAAAAGGTGGATCTGCCCAAGCAGGAGCAAATGCAAAAATCTTTGCTGAATTCCCTATTAGTTTGCCTCCAATAGAAGATCAAAGAAGAATTGCACATTTTGTTTTATTATTTGATGATAAAATCAACCTACTCCGCCGCCAAAACGAAACGCTGGAACAAATCGCTCAAACGCTGTTCAAACGCTGGTTTGTGGATTTTGAATTTCCCTATGATTTTGCGCAGGGCAAGCCGGATTTGAATGGGCAACCTTATAAAAGTTCGGGCGGTGAGATGGTGGCGTCGGAGTTGGGGGAGATACCGAAGGGGTGGCGTATTGGAAAATTTGGCGATGAATTTACTATCATAATGGGTCAGTCACCTCCAGGAAAAAGTTATAATGAAGACCAAGATGGAGAGATTTTTTTTCAGGGAAGAACTGATTTTGGTTTTCGATTCCCAAAAGTTAGAATTTATACAAACCAACCCAAAAGGATGGCAAAAAAGCTTGATGTGCTTGTTAGTGTCCGTGCCCCAGTAGGAGATGTTAATATTGCAATGGATAAGTGTTGTATTGGGAGGGGATTAGCTGCAGTATCAAGTAAACGTAAGTCATATTGTCTTTATAAGGTTAAATCGCTTAAAAGAATTTTTGATTTGTTCGAGAGCGAGGGAACAGTTTTTGGAGCATTGAATAAAGAAAATTTTCATAATATTGATAATATACTTCCTGAAATAGCGATTATAAGTCAATTTGAAAACATTACAAGCTATATTGATAACAAAATATTTAATAACGAATTAGAAATAAGAACCTTAATTAATATTCGAGATAAACTGTTACCAAAACTAATGAGTGGTAAAATTAGAATCAAATAGTACATTGTGTATGAAGACAATAATATGCACAATAGCTGTGCATGTTTTGTTGATCACGCTCAAAATATAGTTTAATTTGTGCGTGTATTTAAAAATAAACGAGGGATGAGCAAAAAAGATAAGGTTTTATTAACATGTACCAATCCGAAATCAATTAATGCTTGATTTAGCAGATGAGGTTGTGGTGGCTTATGCCTCGGAGAGGGGGAAGTTGAGGGAGTTGATAGATAAGGATTATTTAAAAGTGAAAAAATTAGTTTAGATTGATTTGGGATTGAAAATATGGTTAGGTATTAGTTCCTTACTCAAATGGGGAACTCTATCTTAAGTGAATAGTTTAAAAATGTACATGAAATACGTGTAAAGCTGTAATAATGTGTACATTATTAAACTTTCGGATAATCAAATGGCAGAAGAAATCCAAACTCCAAAAATAAATCATTTGTTAAAAAGTTGGTCGAAGGGCGCTGTATTTACTTCCAACTATTTAGAGAAAAAAGGATTTTCCGCTAAACTTGTTAATTGGTATAAATCGAGTGGTTGGCTTGATTCTTTGGGACACGGCGCTTATAAACGATCCGGGGAAACCATAGAATGGTACGGCGGACTATCAGCACTACAGGCGCAGATGAATCTACCAGTACATCCGGGAGGAAAAACTGCCCTGGAATTATTGGGCTATGCACATTATCTGTCAGAGCAGATGCGAGAAGTCCAGTTGTTCGGGAGGCGGGAAAATCGATTACCCCAATGGTTCAAAAAATACGATTGGAAAGTGTCAGTAAATTATTATCCCACAAATTTATTCCCAATCGATTTGAAAGGATCATTCACGGATTATAATCATAAAGAAATAAAAATACGAATATCATCCCCGGAACGCGCTGCACTGGAAATGCTATATCTGGTTCCCCAAGAACAGGGATTCGATGAAGCTTCACACATCACGGAAAATCTGACCACGCTACGTCCCGAACTGGTTCAAAAGCTATTGGAAAATTGCAATTCGATCAAAGCGAAGCGGTTGTTTTTACATCTGGCAGAAAAGCACAATCATGACTGGTTTGAACAACTTGTCCTGTCGAACGTTGATCTGGGAACAGGAAAACGAGTGATTGTTAAGGGCGGAAAATTGGACAAGAAATATGAAATTGTGGTGCCACAGGAGCGTGATTATTGAAAGACACGATTTATTATAAACAAGCGAATTTATTATTATCAATTTTACCATTGATCAACCGGTTTCCACACTTTGCACTCAAAGGCGGTACGGCGATCAATTTTTTTGTGAGGAATTTGCCGCGGTTATCTGTGGATATTGATTTAACGTATTTACTCTTGCATGAAAGAGAAACGGCGCTTGCAGATATTATGGAGAGTTTGCAGGCGCTTTCTGTTTTGATAAGCAAAAGAATCCCGAACGTTAGAATAACGATGAAAAAGGCGGAAAGGGAAAAACGGATTAGCGCATTAATCATAAATCAAAAAGGTATTACTGTAAAAGTCGAACCGAATGTGGTGATGCGAGGTACGGTTTTTAAGCCGGAAAAGCGAACGCACTGTCCATCTGCTCAACAGTTATTTGAAAGATCGGTTACGTCAGCGATGCTATCAAAAGCTGATTTATATGGCGGAAAAATATGCGCCGCTCTCGACCGCCAACATCCCCGCGACTTCTTTGATATTTATCTGCTGAAACAGAATGAAGGCTTCACTGAAAAAATACGAAAAGCATTTATCGTCTACCTGATCAGTCATCCGCGACCAATGATTGAACTGCTTGACGCTAATCCGCGCGACATTAAGCAAGTGTATGAAAAAGAATTCAGGGGCATGAGTATCCAAAATGTCGGTTTGAATGATTTGGTGAAAACACAACGTGAGTTGATCAGAGGTTTAAATTCCTGGTTGACCGATAGGGAAAGACAGTTTATGCTGTCAGTCAAAAAAACTGAACCGGATTGGAATTTGTCGGGAATAAAGGGCATTGAAAAATTACCCGCTGTTCAATGGAAGCTGCTAAACTTGCGTAAAATGTCAAAGGCAAAACATAGAGCAGCAATCGAAAAATTACAGCACTATCTTGAATCCTGACATGTTGGGCTGATTGTGTCTTTTAAGGCAATAAATATTTGATTAACGAATACTGGCTGTTAATTTTTACAACATTTAATAAATCCGTTTTTCAAAATACCACCAAAAAAGTCCAAATCCGAAATCAATTAATGCTTGATTTAGCAGATGAGGTTGTAGTGGCTTATGCCTCGGAGAAGGGGAAGTTGAGGGAGTTGATAGATAAGGATTATTTAAAAATGAAAAAATTAGCTTTTTTAGATTGATTTGGGATTGAAAAATATCAGGAAAAAATAGCCAAAAAGAGATAATCCCGGATGAAATTATTTTTGTATCCTCTCAATAATAGATGGTAATGTCATTGCGAGCGGAACGGAGTGGAGCGAAGCAATCTCTTAACTATATGAAAATATTAATG
>DSAU01000118.1 GCA_011046315.1 bacterium | reverse complement strand
TAAATATTACATTAGTCGAATTATAAAAACCGGCTTATTGAATAAAAACTGTTGAAAATCAAAAATGGAATCAGTCAATTTATTTGACGCCCTCAAGCGCCATAAAACCATCGCTGCGAAAAAACCTGCTGTTGCCGAAATTTTCTTTCAACTGCGGTTTGATGATTCTGGCGCTTATATTGTCGTTATCGACCAGGCGCAAAATGAAATCGATACCGAATATGAATTTTACAACGGACCCAGACGGGAATTGCTGAAGACATTTAATCGCATCAAGGAGCAATCCTTGTTTCGGATTGATTGGAGCGCTCCCAACGGACGAATTTACCTTCACGAGCACGAATATTTGCTGTGGCAGTTGAAAGGTCTGCCATATTTTGTTGATAAAAAGCTGACGCCGCTAAAATTTGTTCCTGAAACAGCCAGCCTCGTCGTTGAAATATCACCGGCTGAAAAGCAGCTCCAATCGAAAATTTTTTTACTGCATCAAGGGAAAAAAATTTTTAATCTTAAATTTTTAACCGAAAGTTTTGTGTTCTCAAATGGTGAAATTTACTCCATCGATCCACTGAATGAAAATTTTCGAAACATCTACCTGTTTGAAACCTTGATCTTAAACACCCAGCTCGAAAAATATCTTTCCTTGCTCTATTCATATTTCGATAATATCCAGTTGCGATATGAAAATTATAAAATCGTTCTCGGACAGGAAAAGCACACCCACCCAGCGCTCATTTTTGAACAAGTCGATAGCGATCAATCTTTATACTTACGCATCGCGTCTTCGCTATCCGGTTTTGATTCGGATTTTTTCGATGATTATGACATTTCAAAAGTGGCGTCAGTAAACGAATTAGAGAGGAAAATAGTTGTCAGTGATGTCATCCATGAAGACGTTTCGACATGCTTTCAAGAAATTGAGAAACTCATTAGAAAAAGCAAACGGTCGCTGGATAAAAGTGCGAATTATTTCAGAGATGAAAACTTTTTTATCCTTGAAGGAGAATTGGCAAAGGAGTTTATCTATAATGAATTAACAAATCTGATTACGAAGTATGCCATTTTGGGCGCTGAAAAGCTCAAGTCCTATCGCGTACGTGCTGTAACGCCAAAGTTAAGTGTGTCTTTATCTCACGGCATTGATTTTCTGGAGGGAGATGCCAGTTTAGAAATTGAAGGACAGATCATTTCATTGTTTGATGCGCTGACCCAATTTAAGAAGAGCAATTACATTCGACTGAATGACGGCACACATGCAATTATCAATAAAAATTATATCAACCGGTTGTTCCGGCTGTTCAAGAAGCAGGATAAAAAAGTTAAAATTTCATTCTTTGATCTGCCGTTGGTTGAGGAGCTCATCGAAGAGAAGACTGCTAAACAAACGTTGCAGCAATCACGTGAAATTTTTTTAGGATTCAATAAATTACACAATTTAGAAGTTCAGTATCCGAAACTAAACGGCGCCCTGCGGGTTTATCAACAACAGGGATACAAATGGATAAATTACCTGTACCAAAATGGTCTGGGTGGCTGCCTGGCTGATGACATGGGGCTGGGTAAAACAATTCAAACCATCGCGATTCTGTCGACGCTTTACCCTGATCATCCCCAACCATCGCTGGTAGTCATGCCTAAAACCTTGCTCTTCAATTGGGCGTACGAAATCGAAAAATTCAATCCCCGATTGTCGTATGAAATCTATCATGGCATTGATCGAAATTTGGACGAAGCAGTCAAGAAAAATTTGATTTTCACTACCTACGCCACGGTTCGCAACGATATTCAAAAATTTAAGGAACGTGAATTTTTATACATCATTCTGGATGAATCGCAAAACATCAAAAATTTAAATTCACAAAGCTCGAAAGCGGTCTTGCTTTTAAATGCCAGACACCGTTTAGCTTTGAGCGGCACGCCAATTGAAAATAACCTGACTGAACTCTACGCTTTATTTCGATTTTTAAATCCATCGATGTTTGGTTCGGCTGATGAATTTAATCGTAACTACGCCATTCCCATTCAGCGCGAAGATGACAAAGACACGCTGCACGAGTTGAAGAAAAAAATCTACCCCTTTATCTTGCGCCGCTTAAAACGCGATGTTCTCAAAGAGTTGCCTGAAAAAGTTGAACAAACGCTGTTCGTGGACATGTCGCCGGAACAACAGCGCTTTTATGAGCAGCGGCGGTTGTTTTATTATCAAGCTGTTAAACTGCAGATTGCTCAACATGGCATCAAAAAATCTCAATTTTTTATTTTGCAGGCATTGAGCGAATTGCGCCAGATCGCCTCGATTCCCGAAGCCAAAAGCGACAATCAGATTATTTCACCGAAACGGGAAGTCGTGATTGAAAATATTGCCGATGTCATCGCCAATAATCACAAAGTGCTCGTGTTTGCAAATTTTCTGAATGCTCTGGAAAATATCGGACACGACCTGGGCAATAAAAATATCGATTATTTGGTGATGACTGGCGCCACCAGAGATCGACAAACACTGGTGGATCTATTCCAAAATGACGAAAATTACAAAGTCTTTTTGATGACTTTGAAAACGGGCGGATTGGGACTGAACCTCACCGCAGCTGATTATATTTTTATTTACGATCCCTGGTGGAATATCGCCGCTGAAAACCAGGCCATTGACAGAACACATCGAATCGGTCAGGACAAGACTGTGTTCAGTTATAAAATAATTACCCGCAAAACTATCGAAGAAAAGATACTTGAATTGCAACGCCTGAAAAAAGAGTTGTTTGATAATTTAATTTCAAGTGATGACGCATCGATTAAATCGCTGAATGAAGCCGATGTTGATTTTGTTTTAGGAGGTTGAATTTAGCAAATTTAAAAAAAATGTTCGAAGCCCGGAGACGTCAGGAATGTAATAATTGTTCTTTTCTCCTGTTTAATTCATAAATCTTGCCATCAAGGCACCAAGTCACGAATCCCGCCGCGGCGGGAACAAAGTTGAGAAAGAAGCATTCATAAAAAATATTCTGAGTCGATTAATCTCCTTTGCCTGCCAAACTTTATATTTTCATTACTTTGTGTGCCTTTGTGTCTTCGAAATTTTGTGGCGTATGAATAATTCAGGTTCTGAAGATAGCATTTTTTGAAGGAAAAATCACTTAAAGCTGGGGTCTAAAGTTACGGTCATTTTAGATCAAAATTGTGGTCAACATTTTTGGTTGTGCTTTGCTTTAGACGACAGAAAAATAGTTCAGTGGAATTCACTTTTTTCATTATACAAAGAAATAATATTTGTGAAGATCATTCAGGAAATTAGCAGATGAATATTGATCAATTGCCGTTACAACAAAGTCGACTTTTAAATGTTTATGACAATCTCGCAAATTGGAGGCAATCAACCGCCTCTATAAAAAAGTGTAGCAGTTGCGGAAATGTTATCCAGGAAGAATATTGTCAAACAGGACAGGGAGCAGAATGTATCAGCTGTGTCTTTGATGCAATAAAAAATTGTACAGCCTCTGAAAAAACTGACGGATTTACGCTTTCAGCGATGCGACGAATTTTCTCCAATCCCGACAACCTGCGCTGGCGATTATTTTTTTTAACGCGATTTCTGAAATTTCCCAAGCAGGAAAATCCGTCGAATCATTTCGGTCTTTATGTACTTTTAATTCAACAGTTGGGTTATGTCAGTGAGCACCCACTGTCCAAAATCATCCGACAGGCGGCGTTTGAGACATGTCTGAAACTGGGCAATGATATTATGCCCTTGCTGACAAAATTATACCGGCGCCACCCATGGCAATTCAATATCAATGTGGTGATATTAGCATTGTCAATCAATCCAGATTACGACAAAGTTAAAAATATAGCTGAGACTGCTGCTGAAAATGAAGAACCTGAAGTCCGACTGAGGTTGGCTCAGGCATTAAAAAATATTGATGCCACACATTCGTGGATACTTGAAATCATGTTAAAATTATCCACAGATCCAAATCCGACAGTTCGTCAAATAGCCAAAGAATATGTATACAGTCGGTCAACCGCCAGGACGGAACCCAGCCCGCAACCGGCGAAAAACAAACTACTGAACTCGCATCTCAAAGATGACCGATTTTCAGGCAGGAATTTGTTTACTTTATATGAAGATCTTCGAACAAAATTAACTCCTCTACATCACCAGGCAGAGCCCATAATTAAAGATGCTTACAGCTTCGAATCGCTAAAAAAAATATTCACCCAGCTACTGATCCCACTATTAAAGGAAAATGATTTAATTGACAGCGAATTTGAATCCTTTGCAAAAATTAAAAAATCGTATTTGACAACAATTTTTACTTATCTAATTCTTGATGAAAAGTTGTTCTCGCTATTGTTAAACCGGTTGCCAGACAAAGTTCAATCCCTTTTTACCACAATGAATTGGGAAGGTGGGGAAGTAGATGTAGCTGAGCTTGAAAAAGGGCTCAATGTTAAAATTCTTTCTGCTTCAAAATCTGCTGCATTTATTTCAAACCAAATAATCAATCCTGATTTTTTTCTTTTTCAGTCAAAATTAGACTATGACTATTTTTCGTCGAAGCGTCAGCATACATTATTTTTATCCGAAGAATTAAGAGCTGTTTTTAAGCTTAATTTACCGAAACCAAAAGCAGCTATTTTAAAAACGATAACTGATTTGCCAACCGATTGTTTAACTTACGCCGATAAAAACCAATTTGCTTACCAGGTTGACATTTTTTTAGAATATTGTCGGCAAAACAGGATTCAACACACAAAAACAACCGGTCAAATATTAAAATCGTATTTAAATAAATGGCAGCGTTATTTTAATATTCAAGAATTTTATCCTGAAAAATCGAATATGTTGGGTTGCCTGTTTTCAAAGTTGATATTGAACTTTTTGGCAAAAATTGAAAATCTGGAAATCACTTTAGACAACCGCGATAAAATAAAGAACATGCTGGTAAATTATTTTCAATTTAATAATTTTAAGCAGTATCATTTTATTCATCTATTACCACATATCCAGGGGCTCGATTACGTTGGCTCTTTTTTTGAAAAAGAAATTCGTCATTCTTTTTATTCTCTATTAAAAGATTTAAATCAATACGATTGGATTTCAATTAAAAACTTACTGATGAATATCAAATGTGGCAACAAACATTTTAAGCTTTTAGAAAGCAAACAACTATTTAATTCGTTATACGTTGTCGGCAATCTTGGATACTATAGTCATTACCACCAACATCTATCTAGCAATGAAATGAAAAATGAACTTTTTATCGCTCCCCTGGTAAAGGGGATGTTCTTTTTGTTTTCAGCATTGGGACTGGTGGATATCGCTTATAAATCACCAGTAAACAAAAAATACAAGCTTTTCAG
>DSAU01000535.1 GCA_011046315.1 bacterium | reverse complement strand
GACTATTCGGATACCAATGTTTATTGGCTGAGCTATAACGGTAGCCCGGGAAAACGTTTTGCAGAGAAACAAAGCCTGGAGGGAGATTGGGAAGAGTTGACCGGCTATCGTCAACGAAAACATTTTGAGCGCGATTTGACCTATTATCGCGGCGATGGCCGGTCGGTGCTGGAAACGCCACCAATGCCGGGAGAGGGCTGGGTCTGGAAGGAGTTTTTTGTTAACGACCAATTGGTGTTTTCGTTTAATTTAACCAATCCGGATTTGCAGTCGGTTGAATTGTGCACGCTGACTGCACGCCTGCGCGGCATCACCATTGACCCGCTATCGCCGGATCATCTGGCGTGGCTGAGTATCAACGGCAATGAAATCGGCAGAGCAGCCTTTGATGACCGGCAGGAGGTGTTTCCGGAATTTAGTTTCAGCGCTTCGCTGTTGAGACCGGGTTTGAATCAGTTGAAGATCAAATCCGAGCAGACTGGCGCCGCTTTGAACAAGTTTTATCTGGATTGGATCGAATTGAGTTTTCCGGCGACGTTCAGTTTGGTGGATGGCTACACCGAATTTGACGCGCCTGAGGACCGCGAAGCCGGGTTGTCATTGTGGAATTTACCAGCGGATTCGTTCAGCGTTTACAATCTGACTCAACAATATTATGTTTCGGATGTTGAGCAAAGATCAGCGCAACGTTATATTATTAAATTACTGTCGGCAGGTTTTGATGACGGCAATTTTTGCCAGATCAGAGTGAACAATAGCAACCTGATCAACGGCGGCAGGCGCGGCCATAACATTGCGGTTTTCGATACCAGTACGGGCATGGCAGACGGGAATTATTTTTTTGATACGCATGAAAAATCAGCCAACGCCGACAGCATGGCAGCGTTCATTGCAACAATTCCGGAAGGAAAACTGGTGCTGGTCGGCGTCCGCGATGAGGGCAGCTACCGGATGACCGAGGCAGCGCATCAGGCGCTGGAATCGGTGGGCAGCGGACTGACGCGCCAACTCAAATTCCGCGATGGCTATGTTTTGCTGGGGCGAAAGGGCGCCGCCCCGGGAACAGTGCCCGAGCTACTGATGGCGCGCGGGCAGGGGCCGGCGCTGTTGGTGGATACTTTGCTCACGTTTCACCCCGGCTCGGTCCAACTGATGTTTCAGGACCGGTTTATCCGCGGCGACCGCTGGCTGATTGCGGGCAGCGATTCGCTCAAACAGCCGGAACGAATCGTTCGCCACCAGCATCAGAATTTAGCCGGCGCTGATAACGGTGCGGACTATATTTTTATCTATCACTCGAAATTTCGAATAACAGCAGAGCAATTTTCACAATTCTGGTCGCAGCGAAATTATCGGACGCGCATCGTTAACATCGAGGATATTTACGACGAGTTCAACTACGGGATTAAACATGTGCAGGCGGTGAAAAATTTTCTTGCCCATGCCTATCGTAATTGGCAGCCCCCGGCGCCGGCATTCGTCATGCTGATTGGCGACGCCAGTTGGGATCCGAAGCTGAATGCGCCGACCAGTGTGAAGATCGATTATATTCCCACCTATGGCAATCCGGTTTCCGACAATTGGCTGGTATGCTTTGACGGTGAGAACGATCTGCTGCCTGATATGTTTATCGGCAGACTGGCGATTGAGTCCGAGTCCGAAGGTGAGCGGTTGATGCGCAAAGTGGAGAGGTACGCCGATTATCCGTCTCGAGAGTGGAAAAAATATCTGCTGTTCATTAACGGCGGATTTAACGCTTCCGAACAATATATTTTTGGCAGCCAAAGCGCTGATATTATCAATAATCAGGTTCAGGTTCCGCCGGCGAGTTGCCAGTCGGTTGTTATTTCCAAAGAATTGGAAGGGCTTTACGAAGGAGAAAAACGCGACGAGATTGTCAGTGAAATCAATGCGGGAAAGCTGTGGGTCAATTTTATTGGACATGGCGGCAGTGGGACCTGGGAATTGATGTTTCACGATCAACAGGTTTTCGAGCTTGAAAACGCGGAACGGCTACCGCTGGTTACCAGCTTTACCTGTCACACTGGCAGATTTGCCAATCCACAGGTTACAAATTTTGGTGAGAATTTTGTCAACTATTCCGACGCCGGAGCGATTGGTTTTATCGGCTCATCGGGCTGGGGATTTGTTTACGAGGATAAAATTATCGCGGAAAAATTGTTTGAAACCACGCTCAAGGATACGGTTCAACAAATGGGAAAGGCGCTGGCGCTGGCTAAAATAAAATTTTGGTCCCAGCTTTATCCCACCCGGGTTACCGAGAGCATTGTCCACCAATTTTCGCTGCTGGGTGATCCGGCGTTGGAAATTACGCTTCCGGACAAACCGGATCTGGCGCTGCAACCAGGGAGCCTGTCATATCAGCCGGAGAATCCGGTGGAAAGTGATTCGTTATTGAATATCAAACTGGATGTATTTAATTTTGGATTGGCAACTACGGACAGTGTGGAAGTTGACATCAAGCATCAGTATGGTTTAACCGCGCCACCAAAGGTGATGCGTTCGAAACTGGGTACGGTGGGTTTTTCCGAAACATTGGATATCGGTGTCCCCATTGCTGGTCAACCCGGTGAACATCAATTGACGTTTGAACTGGACCCAGACCGGCGAATCGAGGAGGCGGATGAGAACAACAACCAAATAACCCTGCCCTTGTTTATCGGCGCATCCCGAATATCGGTCTCGATGCCGCCGAACCATGCTATTGTTCCGGTCGATGCTGCGATGTTGCAGGTGTACAATCCTGAAGCCAGCGGTCAACAAGTTGTTTGCAACTTCGAACTGGATACTGTTGCTACCTTTGACAGCCCGGCGAAAATTCAATCCGGGTTGATTGAGCCGGGTAAACTGGTAACCAACTGGCGACCGTCTTCACTTGCGGTGGGTTCTGTTTTTTACTGGCGCGCCCGTGAGCTACGCAATGGTGTCGCAGGAAATTGGGTCAGCGCTGATTTTACTACAGGAGATAATTTTGGCTGGCGTCAGCACAGTGTACAGCAATTTGCAGACAGTTGGTTTGAAAATGTGGTCGCAACGCATCAGGGAGTTGAACTGGCTAAAAATAAAGTGGTTTTTCGAGTCGAATCCTCAGGCTTTGATGATTTAAACTATGCCACGATTTTTGTAAATTCAACCCCGGTGGCGACATCAACGCGGGGACATAATATTGCGGTGTGCAATGCTGCGGGCAATTTTATCGAATTCAGAAAATTCGACACTCACGACAGTCCCGACGATGTTTCGAAGATGACTGCATTCATCAATGACACGCCGCATGGCTATTATGTTTTAGTAGGCATTATGGATTCTGGTGAACATTCCATGAACGAGCTGGCGTATCAGGCGCTGGAAAGCATCGGCAGTCAGTTCTGTCGCAACGTGGGCTTCCGCGATAGCTGGGCGATTATTGGCAGGAAAGGCGCTGCGATCGGCTCGGTTGCGGAAAAACATGTCCCACGGTATCAGGGCAGCGCAGTGGTCGAGGATTCACTGGTTGCCAGGTCGAGCCAGGGCGTTTTTATTTCCCCGGAGATCGGACCGGCAAACGGATGGAAAGATTTGATCTGGAATGCGGAAGGTGAATCCGGTTTGACCTCGGTTAGCATCGATGTGTTAGGTTATAATAAAACAACCGCTGCCTGGGACACTTTGCTGTCGGGTCTGCAAGCGCCGTCAATACAAAATTTAGCGACTATTGATCCGAATCACTACCCTTTTTTAAAATTAAAAGGAAATTTGAGTAGCCGGGATATTTCGGTAACACCGCGGTTAAAATGGTGGCAGGTTGAATACGACCCGGTTAGTGATTTGGCAATCGGGGCGGGTGTTGTTGATATCTATCCGGATAGTTTGATTTCCGGGAGCGCAGTAAAAATTTCCGCAGAAGTCCACAATGTGGGGTATATAGCCCAAGACACAGTGAAAGTGAAGCTGTCAATTAGCGATCCAAATCAACAGCGGTTCATCCTTGATACGTTCGAGCTGTATCATATTGAAGCCGGAGCTTTCCAACCGTTTGTGCGCCAATGGGATACCAGGGGCGTCTCAGGAAACCGCCGGCTTTTTATCAACATTGATCCGAACGGCGTCATTAATGAACTGAGTGAGCAAAACAACCACTATTCACACCGAATTGTGGTGCTGCCGGATACTGTCGCGCCCAACATTGAAGTTACCTTTGACGGCCGGCACATTCAGCCGGGCGATTATGTGGCGCGAACGCCGGTGGTGCTGATTCGTGTTTTTGATAACAGTCCGGTGACAATTCAAGACGATACCACGAGAATTAATCTGCTGCTGAATGGCGAGCGGGTTGCTTTTCGCGGAAACGAACCGGTGATCAATTTTTTGCCGGTTTCAGCAGGTGAAGATTCAATGCTGCTGGGGACGGTCAGATTTACCCCGCGCCTTAGCGACGGCGAATATTCTTTGGATATTATCATCAAAGATGCCAGCGACAATCTGTCGTCCCGTCGGATCGAATTTGTCGTGCTTAGCGAGTTGGCTTTAGAAAAAGTGTATAATTATCCAAATCCGTTCTCTGCTAACACCTGTTTTACATTTCATCTCACCCAACCGGCGGAGCGGTTGACGATCCAGATCTACACCACTGCCGGTCGAAAAATACAGGCGATTGAGCATTATCATCTCGAAGCCGGTTACCATCAAATTTATTGGGATGGACTGGATGCTGATGGTGATCCCCTGGCGAACGGCGCTTATCTGTATAAAATCACAGCGCGCGCCGGAGAGCGCCAGGCAGCGGCGATTGAAAAGCTGGCGATTGTCCGTTAAAAGGTGAGAAGAATTACAGCTTGGTTGCTAATCTTACAAACAGCATTTTCTTGAGACGAGGCTGAAAATTATAACGAATGAAGTATCAATTTTAGAAAGCAATAGAACGTTTTTTAAATAATAGTGCACTAATTTAATTTTTTTTGTTAATAACTTTGGAGTGGGGTGTATCAGAAGTAGTTTTTTACCACAGAGGACTTGTAAGGTCCACTATTCAATCGTTGAATTCTGACAGTATCAGAAGTAAATTTTTTACCACAGAGGACTCTGAATATGCACAGAGAACACATAGCGTAATTTATAATAAATAAGAACTTTGTGCCGTTTGTGAAACCTTGTTGAGCTTTGTGACTTTATTGAGTTTCTGACTTTTGATACAGCCCCATGCAGCCTGTAAACAGGCTGTCCATGAACTCATAAACAATTAAAAAAATCGTAATAGTTCAGCACTGTTAACTAATAATGTCATTCCGGCATGTTTTTAGCCGGAATCTCCTGAATATATGTGCAAATTAATATTTAAAAGTTCTATTATTGAGATTCCGGCATTCCGCTTCG
>DSAU01000241.1 GCA_011046315.1 bacterium | reverse complement strand
TTGGCTTGGTGGTTTTTTTCTTACGGTGGTATGCAGGATAATTATTGTCAAATCCCACCAAACGATCAGATGGATGAAGGCTGCACCATTGGTGTTGCTTCCGGAAATGCTACCACCGACGGCAGGCCATTAGTCTGGAAAACAAGAGATAACTCTTCTGAACCCGATAATGAAATCGCATTTAACTCTTCCTGCCCCATTAAATTCATAGCGGTCATCAACGCCAATGAGACCTACGCCTGGATGGGCGTCAATGAAAAAGGCTTCGCAATCGTCAATTCTGTAACCGATGATTTGAATGCAGGCAACTCAGGTCCATCCAACGGACAGTTGATGCGCGATGCATTGGGGAATTGCAGCACAGTTGCAGATTTTGAAGCGCTGTTGATCAGCACAAATACCACCGGACGTCAAACTCGCGCCAATTTCGCGGTGATCGACTCCACCGGTGCGGCAGCAATTTTTGAGACCGCGGGTTATGAATTTTGGAAGTTTGATGCACACGACAGCATAATAGCGCCTGAAGGTTATATTCTACGCACCAATTTTGCATTTAACGGCGCTGCAAAAAACGGACTCCACGACAATATCTACAGCATCGAACGTTTTCGGCGTCAACAAACTTTGATCGATCAGTTCCATCGTGGGGACAGTTTGAACCACCGCTCCATTCTGCGATATCAGATGCGAGATTTTTCTGATTTTGACAGCCAACCGCTGCCGGTACCTTACCCCCAGAAATGGCGTTATGACCGTCCTTTTGGTTACATCTATACCGGAGTCAGTATTTGTCGATCATCGTCGGTTTCTGCATCGGTGATTCAGGGAATTCTGCCCCAGGAATCACCCAGATTGAGTGTTTTATGGACGATTCTGGGACAGCCAGCCGCTGGGATCGCCGTTCCCTATTTTCCAGTCGGCCAAACACCAGCAGCAGCTAATGGCACAACTACCGCACCATTGTGCGACATTTCTCTGCAAATTCGTTCGCTACTTTTTGATTATTCTGCAAACAACCATTACATCGATTCTTACAAATTGCGTGATGACAATGCTGGTGGACTCTGGTCGAAAATTTTTCCGGCTGAGGATTCAATTTTCACGGTTAGCGATAGTATCACCACCCAGTGGCGTTCCCAAACTACTATTTCAACTGACGATATCTTGCAGACTCAACAAGCTGTTGCGCAATATGCCTTACGGAAGCTTAGCCACGCCTTTGAAGGCATGGTTACATCCATAAGTGATCCCCAGACTATTGCTATCGGTCCATCAAGATTCCAGTTATGGCAAAATTATCCCAATCCGTTCAATGCTTCCACTTCAATTCCGATGACGCTGTCGGCGGATTGTTTCGGACAACTGCAAATTTTTGACCTGTTGGGAAAAATCATTTTAAGTCAAAATTTTCACTGTTCGCAAACAGGATATAAAGAAATTCTTTTTCAGCCGGACAACTTGGCTTCAGGTGTTTATTTGTACCGCATACGGCTGTTTTCAGATGCTGACTACAGAAGGGTCATTTTTTCAAAAACAAAAAAATTACATTACCTCAAATAGCTTCAAAAAATCAAGGACTTGACATGAAAATCATACGACGTCTGCTAACAATTAACCAATTCACTTCGATAGTATTATTCATCATTGGTTTTTTCCTGTTCAATGCCAGTTATGCAACAGCTCAGGATTTGAATTATTTGAGTGAGGAAAGTCAGAAAATTCACCGATCGTTCTGGGCGTGCGATTCTTTGATCTTTAAGCAACTCATGAAAAACACACCATATCAAACGCCAGTGTTCTTGTTCGACAGTCAAAAAAACGGATCAGTGGTTTTAATTGTCGGCGGAACTCACGGCGATGAACCCGCCGGTTGTGAAGCGGCTCATCGGCTGCTCAGCTTTCTCTCTAACGTAGAATTATTGCAGGGAAAAATTTTTATTATTCCGGAAGCAAATAAAATCGCTGTATCGGAAAACAAACGACGGATTCCGGTCCCCCAAGATGTCGATCGAGAAAAAGGTAATCTTAATCGCTGTTTCCCCGGAGATTCTGAGGGTTTGCCCATGGAACAAATGGCTCACGAAGTCACCAATCTTATTCGCTCTCAGCAGGTTGAACTGTTCATGGATCTACATGAAAGCAAATTTTATCATTTGGAAACCACCGATGACAGCGAGGAATTTAATGGACTTGGGCAAACATTAATTTTTACTGTGAATGAACAGGCTGCATGGCTGGGCATGGTCGCAGTCGATCATTTGAATAGCAGCATTGAACCTGGGATTAAAAGGTTCACTCTGGTGGAGAGGCCGGTTAAATTCAGTGCCGCCTGGTTTGCTGGAGAGCTATTCGGGATTCCAGCTTTTACAGTTGAAACCTGTCGCAAACTACCGCTTGAAGAGCGGATATATTATCAATTAGAAGCGGTCAAGATAATGCTTGAGGATAAAGGAGTGATCGTCAACGTCGCTTCTTCGCAATAAATCATCTTTTAGACGACCATAGATAAACGCTCCCCAGCCGGAAATGGCAAGTCCGATTGCGATCCACAAATAAACCATCTCGATTCTGGAATGATAGTAAATGGCTGCGGTTCCCGGTATTGGCAATGGAATCGGATCCCATGGTAAATTATTTTCGAGAACCAGCTTACGTAAATTCAACAGATGAATTACCGGTGTTCCTCTCATTAAAAAATATTGGGACATGGCTTGAGCTTGAGGTGTAAATCGAAGATCGAATGAATTAATACCGGGCTTCAGCAATCGTGTAAATTCATAATCCCCCACATTGATTTGTGCTCCACCGACATTGATAAAAACCGCCGGTTTTCCGAACTGTTCGTAAAGTCGCGCCCGTTGCTGTACATTGCGGTAAATATCATCTTCTTCGATCAGAAATACGAGATGTCGTTGGGCAGCATGACGTAAATAGCGAACACCCTCTGCATCCAATCCACTCGCAATGTCTCGCTCACCTCCCAGCGATGCGGCGATGGCTCCGTACTTAATGCAACCGCTATTTTTAAGAAAACTTTCAATATCCAGATAGGTCCATTGCGGCAAATTTGCGCCGTAACTTGAGGCACTCAATGAAACAATAATCAACGGAAGAACCTGCATCGCCTCAGCCGCGCAAATCGTCGCCAACGTCAACGCCGGAAATGATGATGAGCTCCCCACTGCAATCACGTCTCTGGCTTTGACACCCAACTCCGAAAACCACTTGACCAACAGTGCTGCAAAATCCGGGTTGGTTGATGTCCGTTTAGCAGCCATATCTCCGAGTGTTGTGGTGATTTCAGAATACTCGAGTCCGATCAAGTTGGTGCGATTGGGATCGTTTACAAATTTTTTTTCTGAGATAGGTTGCTCTCTTAACCGTTCGATACACTGCTGCATTTGCAATGCCGCTGCAATTTGTTGATCATAACAACCATTTGGCTCGGCTCTTTTACTAACAGTTAGCGACAGAAACGCTAAAGCTATCAAACCAACGCCCAGCATGAAGATACTGTGTCGAATTTTTAAAGTACGATATTTCATTGTAATATTTGATAAATTTGAACAACAATCGCAACGAAAATACTGACAGCTAAACATGACAACAAGGTCTGCCAAACTCCCTGTTTTCGCATTTCATTAGCGATCAAGCCAGGAATAATGTAACCAATAATCACCAGTTCCGTTCCCGAGCCACCATGATTACCGGTAACGGTTTCTATAATCCACTTGAGCAGAAAACCGACGATCACAGCCCCGACAAAAGCGCGACGCCCATATAAAATGACCAGACGACCGAGTAATCGGATTATCACAAATGTAATTATAGCCACACCAAAGGTAACGGCAACAATCTGTGGCCTGTTAAGATATAGCGCGATATAACCGGGTACAATAACGCCACCAGGGGTCAATCCGACAATTTCATAAAAAATCAATCCGAATAAAATCCCTAAAAAAATTGCTTCAACTTCCATCTGATATTCCTTTGAAATAAGCAGAAATATGTTGTCCGAAGTTGAAATAATTGCCAACTCCCACCAGACAATCGCTTCGACTGACAACTCCGGGTAAAAATTTATTGATATGCACTCCTGCAAAGATAATATCATTCAGGTTTTTTGTGCTGTGCTGAATCTTTGTTTTTATTGTAAAAAGCGGATAGCGTCCGCAGATTAAGATTATGCCGCAATCGTTTCGTTTCAATAAAAACTCAAGAAACGCCACAGTTCTCAAGGGACGATCCTCACGGCATGCGAGGATGAAACTCAATTTCGCGGGTAAGATTTGTTTTTGCATCAGATAGCGCAACAGATTTTCGGTAGACTCGATGTCGTTACAAGAAAATAAATCGATAAAAACTTTTTTCCGATTGTGATAATAAAAGTTCAATCCCAGTTTTTGGGGCGATATTTTACGTCGCCAACTTTCAGTGGTCATTTGGAGCGCCTGGTTCGGCAAGTTATATTTTTGTTTTACTTTTTCTAAAAATTTCAAATAAAGATCAAACGGATCTGGCGTAGAAGAATCAACAAGGGTTATCTCGATTCGGGATGGTTTTGTGAAATAATTTTTCAGATTATCCAGAGCTAGTTTACTTGTCAACAGCATACCATTTAATGGCAGTGAAAAATACAGGGTACGGGCAATTTCCTTAATTGTTTTTCCCATGACCTCGGCATGATCCTTCCGAATATTGGATATGATACAGAGGTGTGAACGAAATAATTGGGTTTCAAACAGATATTGATTTTCGCTTTCCAAGGCCATATTTTCAGCGATTAGAATTTGAGCCGTTCTTGTACCGATTAACTTTTTCCATCGAATTATTTCCGAGATGCGGGGTATTCCGCGGCGAGCTATTTGGTTCCAACCCAAACCATCGACGTAATGTTGCGGCGTTTCTCCGGTTACCCTGGCTGCAACTGATAAACCTGCGTTCTGAAACAAATCAACCAACATCCGAACAATAGTCGATTTTCCGCGTGTCCCATTGACTTGTATCCGAATTTGAAATTGACAAAGCCAGCGCAAATGTTTATATCTTTCGACTATCCCAAATATAAGCATCAGCAATGCAATGATAATAATTAGCCAAATCATTTTCGAATCTCTAACCAATCATAGCGCAGTAGGCTGCAATTAAAAATTAAAAATTAAAAGAATCTATAGAAGATTTTTTGTAAGCGATCACAGGGATAAATAATTCTCACGCAAAGACGCGAAGCCGCAAAAGTAACGCAGAGAAAAACAGAGAAATATTTCTTATTCTTCTAGACCAAGAACTATCCGCTCAATACCATCCTTCATAACTGGTACATTGAAGTTCAACAGAAGCCCCAGCTTAGTTTTAGTCCGCCAGCTGGCGGATAAGTTAAAACTTGTTTTTTATATACCGGA
>DSAU01000119.1 GCA_011046315.1 bacterium | reverse complement strand
CACATATATTCAGGAGATTCCGGCTAAAAACATGCCGGAATGACATTATTAGTTGAGAGTGCTGAACTATTACGCTTTTTTTTGTCAATCAATTATTTCAAATTGTGCTGTAAAATGCCGCAATAACGGCGCCTGATAGGTGAAGCGGAATCCCTTCAATTGATCTCGATTTTTATAAACAGTCTCGAGGACTTCCAGCACGTAATCGAAATGGCTTTGGGTGTAAACCCGGCGCGGAAAAGCCAGACGAACCAATTCCAAACTTGGAGGCGTATATTGTCCTGTTTTGGGATCAGTTTTTCCGAACATAATACCGCCTATTTCACAGGAACGAATCCCGCCGCTGCGGTACAACTCAACCGCAATCGCCTGTCCCGGAAACTGTTCGGCTGGAATCTGAGGCGCAAAGGCTCTGGCATCGAGATAAATGGCGTGCCCACCCGGAGGTTTCAAATAGGGAACTCCCATTTGTTCAAGTTTTTCGCCCATGTATTCAACAGTGCGAATTCGATAATGCAAATAGTCTTCATCCAAAACCTCGTCCAGTCCCTGGGCGATTGCTTCCAGATCACGACCGGCAAGTCCGCCATAAGTCGGAAAACCTTCAGTCACGATCAGTACGTTGCGCGCTTGTAACGCCAGATCATCATCGTTCATGGCCAGAAAGCCACCGATGTTTACCAGTGCGTCTTTTTTAGCGCTCATGGTACAGCCGTCAGCGTAAGAGAATATTTGTTGCGCAATTTCTTTGCATGATTTGTTATCGTATCCCGGCTCACGCAATTTGATGAAATATGAGTTTTCTGCAAAACGACAGGCATCCAAAAATAGCGGGATGTTATGTTGACCACAGATTTTTTTCGCGGCTTTGATATTTTCCATCGATACCGGCTGACCTCCGCCGGAATTATTGGTGATGGTGAGCATGCACAGCGGAATATTTTCAGCGCCGATTTCCTGAATAAAATGCTCCAATTTTTGCAGGTCAATGTTCCCTTTAAAAGGATGCAGTGATTGCGGGTCTTTTCCCTCGTTAATTACCAAATCCACGGCTTCAGCTCCCTTATATTCGATATTAGCCCGGGTGGTGTCAAAATGGGTGTTGGATGGAACAAATTTTCCCGGTTTTGCCAAAATATCGAACAAAATTCGCTCCGCTGCCCGGCCTTGATGGGTGGGAATGATGTGTTTGAAGTTAGTGATCTCCGAAACCTTATCGAAAAAGCGATGGAAACTCCGCGCTCCGGCGTAGGATTCGTCTCCGTGCATAATGCCTGCCCACTGCAAATCGCTCATGGCAGCAGTGCCGCTATCCGTTAATAAATCGATGATAATATCTTCGGCATTAATAAGAAATAGATTATACCCCGCCTTTTCAATGATTCTTTTACGCTGCTCCATCGTGGTCATTTTGATGGCTTCGACCATTTTGATTTTAAATGGTTCAATGATGGTTCGCATAACTTCCCTTTCAATTTTTTTAATTTGACAGTTTTAAACTTTTTCATCTATTGATTGTCACCATGTAATTGCATTCATTAATCCCGGCGCGGCGAATCGAAAAGTTAGGAGAAGCTAAATACGAAAGCAACCTGGTTTCAGATAGTTGAGAAGGAGTTTTTGTGAGTTGTACCACTCCCAGGAAATCATCAACAAATGATGTGCTCTATTCCAGTCGGTGCAACGTAAATAACGCCCGGATATCCCGAAAAGAGATAAAAATTCCCAGAACATCGCGAATCTTCCAATCGCCGATCCGCTCAATTTGTTTTATGACTAAAAAAAGCGGAATCGAAAAAATAAAAATCAAGCCAAAGTAGCCGCGATAAACCGACATATCTGCGACGATAAAATTTCGTGATATTTTGAGCAGACCTCCGCCAATAAACGCTCCGGCTGCACCGGCAACCACCCCAGAGATGATCGAGAGGAACATATTAGAACCAACCCGTTCCGAGTTAGAGGTGATTGTCAAAAAGTAATGGGATAGTGTGGTATGGATGCCTGCTGTGCAGATCCCATTGATCAAAAAAATTACTGCTGGATACCAGAACACATATTCTGTCGGAGATACCAGCCATAGCAGACAGTTAATGATCAGGCCGAAACTGTAAATAATTAACATCGGCCTGGGACCGACGCGGTCTAAAATTAAAACGTTCATCAACGACACCACAATGCCGCCAATAAGCTGAATAATGGCAAACATCAACGCGTTATGGTCGGATATTCCATAACCGTTTTTTATGGCGACCATGGAAAAGGGGATAATCAGCATGATACAGGCTGAAGCTGCGGACCAGCCATATATCAGTTTTCGAGAACGGTTGTTATTCCAGAGAAGGGAGAACGATTTTTTCAACGGAACCTGTCCGGATAAACGGGGATTTGGAGTTTCTGGAATTTTAAAAAGAATGAGCGATGATAACAAGCCGGCGCTTACACCGACAATGATGATTCCCTGAAAAACTGTAATCGACTCAGAACTTTTCAGTACAAACATTAATGCAGTCAGGGTTAGTAAACAGAACAGGTTGAAATTAAGCCATACTTTTGAAATAAAATTTCCACGGTTGTTGGCAGCGGTTACTTCTCCGAGCAGCGGCGTATTGGCGGTGAAACCGACACTCCGAAAAGCGAAAAAACTGAACGTCGACAATGTCAATAATGCCAAACCGGCAACACGGCTAAAATTAACTGTAGCAAATGGTGTCAGCACCATGATCGCGGCGGATAAATTTCTCATCAGCCAGCTATAGCCATAGGTTCGCGCTGCGCCAATTTTGGCGATCAGTTCTTTTCCGATAATCATCAGCGGCATGGTGAAGTACAAAAAAGAGACAATAATGCCGACCAGCAGGTCATCAGCCCCATTTTTTATCGCGTAAAGAATTAAAATGCTATCGGCGAGGCATCCGAAAGAGATCGTATTAAAACGCGTAAACCACAAGTAGCGGTTTCGACCAATATTTTGGAGCCGTGTCGGCAAACTTTTAAAATCAGAATATGCAAGCTGCGCCAAAAATACCACCTTTGTCATTATAAATATTAAAGAAATCTCTACCCATTGAATAGCTCGAATCAAAGATTCCGCCAAATCAAATTCAGCTTTTTACGATTTTTTTCCGTTGCACTAAAAACGAAGATAACTTTGTGAACAGGAATCTGGTTCGGTTATCGAGTCCAGTAGCTGTTTTAAAGATAATCAATTTTTCACAAAATTTCAAACAAAAATATTGGAAGTTTTAAATAGTGCAGGAAAAAGTCCGGAGAAATATCGACCCGCTGGATAAATCTCATTGCAATTCATAGCTTTTTGCGCGAATAATATTTTCAGGGCAGAAAGCAAAACGTCACTTACAGGTGGAATACTGATGCCATCGTTTGATAAGCTGATTATTTGACAGATGATACAATTTTTAAATCAAGCCATCTTTTTAATGCGAAGCGAAATCCACCGCCTATGGCGGTGGTAATTTGACTATTTTTCAAAGAAAGCGATGGCATCAGTCTATATCTAATAAACCAGATTTCTCCAAGAAATCTGGTTTCTAAATTAAAGACTGAGGCATTACGGAAGAAAACAAAAATGACTTGATTTTTAACATTGAGGTTATTAGATTCTAAAAAAAATAACAACAGATGAATAAGCTAACGAGATTTCAGCTCATGAAAAGATTAACCGCATTTTTTTTGTTGACCCGTCCGTTGAATGTGCTAATTGCGATGGTGTCAATTTTTATCGGTGCTTTTATCACCGGTACGATTTCTCCACTGATCAATGTTTTATTGGCGAGCCTGTCCGGTGGGTTTATCGCCGCCGGCGCGAATGCGATCAATGACTATTTTGATGTTGAAACCGACCGCATCAACAAGCCTTATCGCCCGATAGCCGCGAGAATAATTACCATGCGAGAAGGAGGGTTGTTTTCGATGGTTTTGTTTTCAATCGGGGTTATACTGGGATTGTTAGTCAATTGGTTGGCGTTTGTGGTCGCTGTTTTTTCCTCAATGCTGCTCTATTGGTACAGCGCGAGGTTGAAACGAACGGTTCTATGGGGCAATTTATCTGTAAGCCTGATAACATCCCTGGCGTTCATTTACGGCGGCATTGCGGTTAACCGGTTGGGATTGGCGTTAATTCCGGCAGTGTTTTCATTTTTTTATCATCTGGGCCGCGAAATCATTAAAGATGCCGAGGATATCGCTGGCGATATTGCCGATCGTATTGTCACTTTGCCCATCGAGTTCGGCAAAAGAAAAGCGCTGCTGCTGGCGACCGGAATTTACATTTTTTTGATCGGACTCACGATTGTACCTTATGCTTTGAATATATTTGGAATTTATTATTTAATTATCGTTGTCGCGATCGTTAATGCAGTGGTTGTATTTGCGCTGTTTTCAATGTGGCGTGATATGACGCCGAACAACCTGTCCCGGCTCAGTGTAATTCTAAAGTTGAACATGTTTGCCGGACTGGCGGCGATATATTGCGGGAAATTTTAACGGGATCCATGTAAAACGGCAATTTGAATAGATGGAGTTATTATGCGCATTGTGGTTCAACGAGTGTCAAGCGGCGCAGTAAAGATTAATGACAAAACTGTCGGTAAAATTGGCAACGGACTGGTAATTTTACTGGGAATAAAAAACGAAGATACCGAGGCAGACGCCAGGTTTTTGGCGGAAAAATGCGTCAATCTTCGTATCTTTACCGACGAGAATAACAAGTTTAATTTATCTGCACTGGATGTGGGCGCAGAATTGTTGGTTATTTCACAATTTACCCTTTACGGCGATACTCGCAAAGGCAGACGTCCCAGTTTTATTGAAGCAGCGCCTCCGGAAATATCTCAGCCGCTCTATGAAAAATTTGTGTATTATTGCCGTCAAAGCGGGTTAGAGGTAGCGACCGGAGAGTTTGGAGCGATGATGTTGGTGGAAATCAACAATCAAGGTCCGGTAACGTTAATTGTTGAGAGTAAGGAGTACTAAAAATGAAGAACCGATGTGTTTTTTGTGATATTCTTGCCGGACACATTCCGGCAGAGATTGTCTATCAAAATGACGATGTGATCGCGTTTAAAGATATTCATCCCAGAGCGCCAGTTCATGTTCTTGTTATACCAAAGGAGCACATCCCCACTCTTAATGATCTAAGTGATAGCCACAAATCATTGATCGGGGAGTTGTTTCTGGCAGCAACAACCGTGGCAAAATTAACCGGAATCGATCAAACCGGCTATCGTACAGTTTTTAATTGCCATAAAGATGCCGGACAGGAAGTATATCATATTCATTTGCATGTTCTGGGAGGGCGGAAAATGTCATGGCCCCCGGGTTAATTTTATTTTGAAAAAGTCTAAAAAAAACTTGATTTTGAAGCTGGTAATTATTATATTTTCAAT
>DSAU01000133.1 GCA_011046315.1 bacterium | reverse complement strand
GGGTCAATGCCATACTGGCTTCATTATCATTTCCCCGGTGGTGGGAACCTTCGCGGATACTCACCACATTTTTCTTCCGCAACCGATCCGATAACCGGGGGGAAAATGTTGGCGGTGAATTTCGAATTGCAGCACCCCCAGATTTTTCACATCTTTCCCAAATCGCTGCAAAATTTTGCTAAAATGTTTGGTATGAGGATGTTTTTCGATGTCGGAAGAATTTGGGATGCCAATATCGATCCACCATATTTAATGGACGCCGGTTTTGGTGTTCGCATTCAAAAAAACTTGCTCGGCAAGTTAAGGCAACTCAGATTTGATTTTCCAATTTGGTTGAGCCATCCTGATATCAACCAACAAAACCACAGGCAACCCAATTGGAAATTCCGCTGGTTGATTAGTCTGCAATGAGTGCATTTTCTACCGGCAAAAGAAACAATCCATATCAGCAATGACAGATCAGGCTGGAAAAAGATTATGCTTTAATTCTTTTCTGAGCATTTCACGGGCGCGAAAAATGCGGGCTTTCACGGTTCCAAGTGGGATATTCATAATCGCACTGATTTCTTCGTATGATTTATCCTCATGGTGTCTCAAAACAATCGGTTGGCGATATTTTTCAGGCAGGTTTTCAATGGCTTGATGGATCAGCCTGTCTTTTTCTTTTGCGAGCAAATTCCTGTCGGGACGATAGCTGATATCAGGAAGCTCTCGTTTGATCTCACCATTTTTGTAATTGATCGGTTGATCGATGGGCAGGGTTTTCAGTTTCCGTTTCCGAAAAAAGTCGATGCAATTATTAATGGCAATACGGTACAACCATGTCGAAAAAGCATATTCATCATTAAAGGTTGATAAAGAGGAAAAGGCTTTAATAAATGCTTCCTGAACCAGGTCCTCGGTATCGATTTTGTTGCGCACCATTCGATACAGCAAATTATATAACGGCACTCGATATTTTTGTAAAATCTGAAAATAAGCCTGTTCATCACCTTCCAGAGCTCTTTTAATAAGCTCGTTGTCAGAAGCGGAATCTGTCATTCGTTTTCAATACCTTTTGGTCAATGTGATTAATAAAACGAAAAGTTACATCATTTTTTTTTAACAATCAAGGAGAAAATAGTTGAATAAAAGAAAAAAAATTCTATCTTAGAATATGATGATAACCTTTTCTCAACAAGATACTGAATATTCGATGTGGCGATTAAATTATAGAACGGTCCGATGGAGAGAAAAAAACTTGGATAAGACGAAACGGTTTTTATGGTACCAGTTACCGGCGATTCTTTGGCTGGCTGCAATTTTTATTCAATCTTCAATACCGCACCTGTCCGCGCCAGATTTGGGATTTAAGTGGGTTGATAAATTCGCTCATTTTTTCATATTCGCTGTTTTAGCCCTTTTGTTGATCAGGGCGTTTAAAAATCAGTCAAATGTGTTTTTGCGGCAACGCAGATATTTACTGACTTTTTTGGGTGGAGTAATCTATGGCGTGCTTGATGAGCTTCATCAGGCATTAGTGCCGGGGAGATATTCGGATTTATACGATGTTTTGGCGGACTTTTGTGGTGTAATTGTTGGAATATTCATAGCGATAATGTGGGAAAAGTGGAATGAGCGCTAACAATGATTCTTTGACAAAAAAATACTACCAATGCTCGTCATGGATTATTCACTGTACAGTATTCTCTTAATTGTATCAGGTTGATGTTCACTCTGTTTGATCGGGCGATGACGGCGTTGTTTTTCAATCACAGCATGCGTCATTGCAAGCAATATCAATATCAACAAAATAGTTATCGTAACGACCGGTCGGAAAATTCGTTGGATCGAGCCGGGAATATTAAACGGTGAACGCCAGAATATAACAGCGCTTGCCAGGATCACGAATATGACTGTTGACATGTGATGAACCTCTTTTGCTATTACGGTATCTGATTAATAAGACACGCTATTTGATAAAAAGGTTGCCTGCTTGTTGAAAAAAGTTGTCGGGAGGAATTTAAACATGAAAAAAAGAAGTTTGACCATAGTATGTTTATTGATGCTTGTATTTACGGCAGATTCAGTCGCCTGGATTTCGTTTCGGCTGCCGCGGGTGATAGCCGGCGGAGCGGTCGGCTTGTTTCGCATCTCGCTTGATGATTTCAAACAGCATTACAGTAGCCGCTGGGATTATATTTATTCCGGACATATTAATATTCGCACTTATCGGGACTATTACCTGACATTGCAGTATGCCAAATATGATAACGACAAGGTAAGCAAACAATTTGCGAACCAAAATCAAACACAACAACTGCCACGTTGGCAACAAGAGTTCATCAATTTCGGCGTTCGCTGGTATTCAGATACCGCCGGGAAATGGAATTTTTACACCGGATTGGGGCTGACTTTCATTACCGTGGAAGAACAACCGGGATTGTCGCTGTTTGTCAATAGCAGTTCCGATCAAAAAAAGGGGCGCGGTTTTTTTCTTGAATTAGGAACGAATTTTCAATTTCTGCCGCATCTGGCGTGGCTGGTAGAGTTGGAAATGACCAGCGCTGGTGAGGGTGGTATGCCAGGGTTTGTCGGTCATAGCATTGGTGGTTATACCTTCCAGACCGGTTTGGAATTTTACTTTTAGTTTAACACCTTTTTGTATTCTTGGCTCAAATGAGATCGGTGGTTTTCGAAAACGGCAACATGAATTTGGTATTAACTACCAATGACCAATCCAATTCGATGACGAAATATTTTTCTGTTTTTTGAGGTGAACTCGGTTGTTCTGTTTTTAATTTAAAAAACTTCAGTAACTAATTGATACTTTATTGGAAGGAAATCGGTTGGACAGGAGCGAAACACAAAATATCTTAAACATTATCGGAAAAATCGCTGACGCTGAAAAAGTGTCGCTGTGGGCGGTTGGGGGGTTTGTGCGCGATAAACTGTTGAACATCGAAGTCAAAGACATTGATTTTGCCGTGGAGGGAAATGGTCCACAATTTGCGTGTAAAGTGGCTGAGATTTTTAACACGCGAAATGTGACCATCTTTGAAAAATTCGGCACGGCAATGGTACAGGTTAATGATTTTAAATTGGAGTTTGTGGGAACCAGAAAGGAGAGCTACCAACAAGATTCGCGCAAACCGATCGTAACCGAATCCAGTTTGGATGATGATCTGAGACGCCGGGATTTTACCATTAATGCCATTGCTATGGGGCTGAACCGGGAAAATTTTGAAGAGTTATATGACCCTTTGAACGGTTGCGACGACCTTCGCCGGGGAATCATCAGAACGCCGTTAGATCCGGTTGTCACCTTCAAAGATGATCCATTGAGAATTATGCGAGCGGTAAGGTTTGCGACGCAATTGAATTTCAGCATCGAAAGCAAAACCTATCGCGCAATCAAAAAAATGTATCCCCGGCTCGAAATAATTTCTCAGGAGCGGATCACCGATGAACTGATGAAAATGCTCGATGCGTCAAAACCATCAGCTGGATTTGAATTGCTGGATTCGCTCGGCATTTTAACTATGATTCTTCCAGAGTTGGCGGCGATGAAGGGCGTGGAACAACGGGCCGGTTATCATCACAAAGATGTATTCCGCCACACGTTGACAGTGGTTGACAATGTGGCAGCAGTTAACGGCTCCCGCGAATTGCGGTTTACAGCGCTGGTACATGACATTGCCAAACCGGCGACCAAAAGATTTGTCGATGGAATCGGCTGGACGTTTCACGGACATGAGGAAATCGGCGCAAGGATGCTGCCAGCAGCCTGCCACCGGCTTAAATTACCCAATTCGATGATGAAATACGCCCAAAAACTGACCCGACTCCATCTTCGTCCGATTCACCTGACTGAACAGGGTGTCACTGATTCGGCAATTCGGCGATTGCTCGTGCAAGCTGAACCAAATATCGATGATCTGCTGACGCTTTGTCGGGCAGATATCACGTCTCAAAATCCCCAACGGGTAAAAAAATTCCTGGGAAATTTTGACAGGCTGGTTGAACGAATTCACCAGGTGGAAGAAAAAGATCGTATGCGCGCCTTCCAATCGCCGGTGCGCGGCGATAAGATAATGGAAGTCTGCAAATTGCAGCCCGGGCCCAAAGTCGGCAAGCTCAAAAAATTAATCGAAGAGGCAATTCTCGATGGCGCCATCCCGAATGACTATGACGCTGCTTATGAATATCTGTTGCAGATAAAAGACCAAGCCTTGAATGATTTGGACTGAGGCAATCTGGAGTGTCAGCCACGGGTTTTTGTTATTGATCCAACGATGAAATCAGCCTATTGGCGCCATAATCAAAAAAAGGAGGCGGGTTTATGAAAGTTCAACCAGTTAACAGCAAATCACTGTTAAGAAAATTTATCCACTTTCCTTATCAGTTTTATCAAAATTCCCAGCACTGGATAGCGCCGCTGAAAATGGATCAAAAAAATATTTTCAACCCCGATAAAAATTCGATGTTAAAACACTGCCATTACCAGTTAATGTTGCTTATCAAAGACGATCGATCGATCGGCAGGATTGCGGTTTATGTGAATCGAGTGGCTAATGATTACTGGGGTGAAAACATCGGGTTTTTCGGTCATTACGAATGTGTTGACGACCAGACTGCTGCCAATGAGTTGTTGCAAGCAGCGCAACTCTGGCTGCAACAAAGGGGGATGGAAAAGATGCGCGGTCCGTGGAATCTGGTTACCCAGGACATTGGATTTATCTGTGACGGTTTTGAAATGGCGCCGACAATTCTTTCCAGCTACAATCCTGAATACTATAATTCACAGGTGATAAAGTTCGGTATGAGCAAGGTCAAAGACCTGCTGGTTTACCATTGTGACACTGGCGCTGGTTATCGGATGCCGGACAGATTCTTAAAATGGACCGATAAAATTGCCCGGCGCTATCGAGTAACGGTGCGTTCCATTAATTTAAAAAAAATGGTTGAGGAGGCTCAGCTTATCGTCCGCTTGACGAATGCATCAATCGGTGATAACTGGGGATATTATCCAGTGGATGAATCTGAAGCTGAACAAATGGCGAACGATTTGAAAATGATCATTCATCCGGAATTAGTGCTGATTGCTGAAATCGCCGGACAACCCATCGGTTATGTCATTACCCTGCCAGACGTTAATGAAATATTGAAAACCATGAACGGCAGGTTGTTTCCGTTCGGTATTATTAAATTATGGCGCGGTATTAAAAAATTAAACCGTTACCGAATCTGGGCAATGGGCTTGCTAAAACCATATCAGAATAAGGGAATCTCTGTTTTGCTGTTCCGCCGGCTCCAGGAAGCACTGGCTGGGAGAGATGTTTATGTGGAGGCAAATTGGGTGCTGGAGGATAACATGCTGATGAACAATGCGCTGCGTCAGCTAAAATTTGAACAGCGGAAGCGGTACCGGATTTATGAAAAAGATATCG
>DSAU01000035.1 GCA_011046315.1 bacterium | reverse complement strand
TGGGATTAAACGGATTCGGATAATTTTGAGAAAGAATATATCCTTTTGGTGATTCAACATGTTTTTCTTCAAAGATTGATGTGCTTCCACTATTTGTTGTGCGGAGTATAATACCATTATCACCAACGGTATTACAAATATTTTCATTAGCAAAATAAACGGAATATAAATCATTATTTGTTACTGCTGATTGGATTTTCCATGTTATTCCACCATCTGACGTGTGTAAAATTATGCCATTGCTTCCTACTACTTTACCACAGTTCGCGTTTATAAAATGTACTCCGTATAAATCTTCAGTGGTACTGCTATTTTGAGACTTCCAGTTTATACCACCGTTAATTGTGCGGACTATTGTACCCTCCTCACCTACCGCAACACCTGTATTTTCATCCGTAAAACAAACACCATTTAAATTTTTTGTTGTGCGACTGGTTTGAGTGTTCCAATTGAATCCACCATCGGTTGTACGCAGAATTAGCCCATTATAACCAACAACAGTTCCAATATTATTATCGATAAATGAGACAGCAGTAAGGGGGTCTGTTATGTTTGTGAAGTACCGCTCCCTCCAATTTGTACCACCATCTGTGGTAATGGCCCAACCAGCATGGTCGATACCGCTAATTTCATAAACACCAACAGCAATCCAGGTATTTGCACTGGGGCATGATACTCCATTAAATGCTGCATTACTACGGTTGTATCGAACAGTCCAGTTTGCTCCACCATTTCTCGTTTGTAATATTAATCCGTCAGATCCATACCAGCCAATACTCCCGTCACTATTTGGATTTCCACTAACAGCAACGCCGTTGCTTGCACCAAAAAAAGAGACAGCTTTCAAATAATCATTAATTGAGCCATTTATTGAAGGTGAGTCGTATGATTGAGGATTCCATGTAGTCCCGCCGTCGCTTGTCCGAAGGATTGTTCCATTATTTCCAACAGCAATCCCATTAGTTGAATTGGTAAAGGAGACTCCTCTTAACTTTCGTACCGGGCCGGTCCTTTATTAGCATCACTGAATGAAACATCAAACAGCGTCTCCAACGTTCCACTTTGTTGAATAACCCAACTGTTTCCGCCATCGGAGGTGCGGATTATTGTTCCAAAATCACCAACGGCTGTACCGTTGTAATTATCTGAAAATGATACGCCACGAAGTGTGTTTCCCTGTGGATTAGGGTTTTGCCAGAACCAACTCTCTTGAGCTTTCAACTCACCAATTAATGCAAAATGGAGCAAAATTAATGCTGAAAGAAAGATTTGTTTTTGCTTAAGCTTCTTGTTAAATGGATGTTGTTTTACATGAAAAATTGTTATCATGGTAACTCCTTTTTAATAATTATATTGGACGAAGCCGTTACTTTTTCAATATGAGGTTTTTATCGGCGGCATTTGCCACATTTTCATCTAATTTTTTATCAGATTGAACAAAATTTGATAAATCAATCATAATCAGGCTAAAAAATTTTAGAGTCAATACAACATGCCATCAGTTGCCGTCATTTTTTTGAATAAGAGAATTATAAACTTTTTATCGCTCCCATTCGGTCAATGCAACAACTTTTCTGCTCTGGCAAAGCCAATTTGATTAATTATCAAAAAACTTCGAAATACTACCGCAGAGCGGTTTTGTTCAACCTCCTTATTCGAACCGTGAATTCACAGCCTTATTCGGTGATGGAGAGACTATTATCATTTGAAATGGAAGTTGTTTCAATATAGATTAAAATATGAAAAAAGTCAAGCAAAAAAATTGGGACGGATGGGAAATGTCGGTTGTTCAAGCCCACGGCTTGTCGTCGGCTGAAAAGGTGAGCGCCGCGATATTCATAGAATAGCCGAACCGAAAACATGACATTTGGTCCGATCAAGTTTCAGGAAAAATCACCGCTGCAACTGACTCAACATGAAACAGTTGTTGGTGCAGATTTTTATCAGCTACATTCCGAATATTTATAGCAGTTATTTGCGGTAAATATTGTAGCTACATTTCAGAGATTTTTAACTTGAATATTTTCAATTAAATATCACAATAGATTAGCAGTTCCACAGATTGCATTGAATTTGTTAAAAATATTATTATTATTTCAAAGCTGAAGTAAACTGTTTTTGGCATTAATTTTGTAATTTTGCGTGAATATTTAAGCTAAATCGTTGTTCAAGCTCAGCTCGGCAGGAGAATCAATTTCTCGATACCATATCACTGCTTATTTTCAATGTCTCCTGTCGCGTTCTCCACTATGACCCAATCGAAAATCTAACTTAACGAATCCGGAGGTGTTCTTATGAGACAATCAAAGATTCTCTGCCTGACATTCTTTTTCATCTTCGCTTTTATTACTTCTACGTTTTCCCAAACCACTATCTGGTCTGAAGATTTCACTTATCCTGATGGCACCACCCAGGGCAGCGGTACGCCGCCCAAATGGACGGTTGATATTTCGAATTGTTCGTTTGACGGCGATGACCACTTCGAGGTTCGATCCAATCAAATGCAAGGCAACGATCTGGACGGGGAAGCGGTCTGGATTTCCGAATCCATCGATATTTCCGGCTATCCTAACGTGTCCATTTCAGTCGATGTTTCCGAAGTCGGCGGCCATGAATCATCGGATTATGTCCGGCTGTATTATCAGTTAGATGGTGGCAGTGAAACGATGTTTGAAACTAACGGCGATAATTCTGGCGATTTTACCTCAGTCGTCGCTTCGCAAGCCAACCTCAACGGCAGTAGTCTGGTTATCGTTATTAAAGCAAAGAACAACGCAAACCTCGAATTTCTTCGCTTTGATAATGTAAATGTTCAATCTGGTCAACAGACCCTGGATCATTTTTCCATCGATCCAATTTCCAACCAAACCCTGGGCGTTCCTTTTTCGATTACAGTTACAGCCCAGGACGCCGGCAATGCCACAGTCACCAATTTCACCGGCACTGTTGACATTTCCGATCTGTCTGGTACCATCGCTCCCGCTATCAGTGGTAATTTCATTTCCGGTGTTTGGACCGGCAATGTTACAATTACCAAGGTTTATACCGGCGATCAGATTACAGTTACGAACTCGGCTGGAACTGAAACCGGAACATCCAACTCTTTCGATGTAAACGCTGATTTTAATCCATCTACCGGCGATGTCGTCATCAATGAACTGATGTGGATGGGCTCAACTTCTTCCTCAGTCGATGAGTGGATCGAATTGCGAAACATGACTGGCTTCAACATCGATTTATCCGGCTGGCAATTGACCAGGAAAAGCAGCGGAAACGAAGTTTTTATGCTCGAAATTACATCCGGCTCGATTCCTGCCAATGGTTTTTTCCTGATTTCAAATTATGATGAAGCCAACTCACAAATTGCGGTCATCCCCGATCTCGTGGATGCCAGTGTTTCTCTGTCAAATACGCAACTTCAAATCAAACTCTATGATGGACAGTGGGACGGTGGTGGCTTGTTAATCGACACGGCAGACGATGGCGTGGGCGCGCCGGCTGCCGGTGATAACACCAACAAATATTCGATGATGCGGACAGATCCGCCGGGAGATGGAACCCTGCCCGAGAACTGGTTTACTGCCAATCTGGCAATTGGCTGGGACACTGGCGCTACTGAAAAAGGCACACCAGGTTCAGCAAATTACCGCTACGATTTCGGAGACGCGCCCGATCCGTTGGATCAAACCGACGGCTATTATCCGACACTATTGGCAAACGATTGCGCACGTCACATCATTATTGAGGAGTTATATCTCGGATCGACGATTGATCACGAGCCCGACGGGCAACCTACCGCGGACGCTGACGGCGATGATAATGACGGGACCGACGATGAGGATGGCGTGCAGCAAAGCCAATTGAACAATTTAGTTATCGGCAGCGAACCGGTGATTGAAGTGGATGTAGTCAACACAACTGGCAAAACCGCCACGGTTAAGGGCTGGATCGACTACAACGGGAATGGTGTTTTTGAGGCTAATGAATCAGCTCAAAATACCATCGCCGCTTCGGGCAAAGTGACTTTAACCTTCCCGAAAGTACCGATAGCTTCGGTTGCAGCTACATTTGCACGTTTCCGCGTTTGCACTGATGCCACCGATATCGAATACCCGACAGGATTGGCAGATGACGGAGAAGTGGAAGATTATCCGGTAACCATCGACATAGATACAGACACAGACGGCGACGGCATTCGAGACTATGACGAAGGCGCTGGTGACCGCGACGGTGATGGAATCCCGGATAACGAAGATTACGATCCCAGCGGCTGGATTTACGACGAAACAAACGGCAACATCATTTCCGGCGGAACGATTTCAATTTCGCCATCGACCGGCGTCAATATCATTGAAGATGGCTCCAACGGTTATTATCAGTTTACGGTTTCACAAAATGAAGATTACACTTTGTCCTATACACCGCCGTCAGGCTTTAATTTAAGTACAGCGTGTGCTGCTCAATCCGGCACACTGGATATCGAGCCAACGGATCCGAATCCATACGTAGTTGGTGCAGGCAGCAAAGACGGAACCAGCGACAAATTGACCAATTGGGAGTGCGGTGATAATATCTATTATTGGAATTTTCACCTGGAAACAGGCGATCCGGTCATTATCAACAATAATATTCCGTTGAGCGCGAAACCGACCAGCATTGAATTGTCCGCCTTTTCCGCTTCAGTAGGGGAAAATGGGGTCAACATCTATTGGCGCACCGAAACCGAACCCAATAACGCCGGATTCAACCTCTACCGCAGTTTATCCGAAAACGGAGATTACCAAAAAATCAACCCATCGCTCATCCCGGCTCAAGGGGATGCGACAACCGGCGCGGAATATAGCTTCATCGATCAACCGGGACAGCCCGCCACCTATTTTTATAAATTGGAGGATGTCAGTCTCGATGGTCAAACCAAATTTCACGGTCCGATTTCAGTTGTAGTAACATCAGTTGATATTCAACAACAGATTATTCCAGATCAATATTCATTATCCCAAAATTACCCCAATCCGTTCAATCCGGAGACGAGCATTGAGTTTGGTCTGCCAAAAGCTCAATTTGTCAAAATTCAAATTTATAACATAAATGGCGCGCTGGTGCGGACGTTGATTTCAGAACAAAAAAACGCTGGAATCCATCAGATCAAATGGGATGCCCTGAATCAATCCTGCAGCGGCGTCTATTTTTACCACATAAAAGCGATTGACCCGGTAACTGGCGTGGTAAAATTTAGCCAGACCAGAAAAATGGCGTTAATAAAATGAGCAGCCCGAAAACAGCGTCGATTTATTTTTAAACCAATAGATTCAATAAAACCTAAAGTTCTAAAATGAAATTAAAAATCTGCCTAAATTTAACATATATCGGGAGTGAATCGTCTTTATGCGATTCAGTGAAATGCATAAAGGCATTTCACTCCAACTATCAATAAAATCTATAGAAT
>DSAU01000381.1 GCA_011046315.1 bacterium | reverse complement strand
GAGATGAAAAAACATTGCAAGAGCTGGAAAAAGCAATTGCGAAAATGGTTTTATTGGAAAATGAGTTTGCTGACTCTATCGAAAACATCAACCAGTTTGCAAAAAAACTTTTATTTATCGGATTGATTTTATCGATCCTGATTTTAGGCGGTCTCATTGTGATACTAATTCGATATGTATCGTTGAATATAACCAAACCCTCAAATCTTTTGCTCAATTTGGTCAATAAATTAGCTGTCGGCGATTTGACCCCGCAAATTGATATCCAATCCAAAGATGAGATCGGGCTGCTGGCAAGCGCAATTACTGAGATGAAGCTCAGCATGCAGGAAACTATTGCCCATGCCAATAAAATTGCCAGGGGTGATTACTCCGCCAAACTGACGCCGCGTTCGGATAAAGATGAATTAATCAATTCTTTGAATGCGATGACCACCTCACTCAAAGAAACCACTGATGAAAATAAAATTCAGAACTGGTTAAAAACGGGATTGACGGAGCTGAATGATAGAATGCGCGGCGAACAGGATTATGTGACTCTGGCTCAGAATACCGTCAGTTATATCGCAGAATTTCTGAATGCCCAGGTCGGTGCGATCTTCTTGAATCTGGAGGATGATAAATTAAAACTGGTTGGTAGTTATGCCTATTCTGAACGGAAAAACCTTTCTAATCAGTATAAAATAGGTGAGGGAATCATCGGACAGGCAGCGCTGGAAAAAAAACCAATATTGCTTTCCAACGTGCCTGATGATTACATCAAAATTAGTTCGGGATTGGGCGAGTCCACTCCCTGCAATATCATTGCCATACCCTTCATGTTTGAAGGCAATGTTAAGGGCGTTATCGAGCTGGGTTTTTTCAATGAATTCAATGGAGAAAGAATGGAATTTCTCAAACACGCCATCGAGAACATCGGTATAAATTTTAGCTCGGCTGAATCCCGCTCCAAACTTCAGGAGCTATTGGAAAGAACCCAGCAACAGGCTGAAGAGCTGCAAAGTCAACAGGAAGAGTTGCGGCAAACCAATGAAGAGTTGGAAGAGCAGGCAAAATATTTGCGTGAATCTGAAGCCAGGCTGCAAGCGCAACAGGAAGAGCTGCGCCAGACCAATGAAGAGTTGGAAGAAAAGACCAAAATTCTCGAAGAGCAAAAAGAAAATATCCGCAAGAAAAACCTTGAATTGGAAAAAGCGCAGAACTTGCTTCAGGAACGTGCCGAGGAATTGGAGATCACCAGTAAGTACAAGTCGGAATTTTTGGCAAACATGTCCCATGAGTTGAGAACGCCGCTAAACAGCCTGTTGATTCTGTCCAAAATTTTATCTCAAAACAAAGATGCCAATCTTACTGATAAACAGATTGAGTTCACCAGGACCATTCATTCGGCAGGCACTGAACTGTTGAATATCATTAATGAAATATTGGATTTGGCGCGAGTGGAATCCGGGAAAATTGATCTGAACATTGAAAACGTAAATCTAAAACAGGTCGCTGAAGATATTGAGAATAACTATAAACATCTTTCCGATGACAAACAGTTGAATTTTTCGGTCAAGGTTGACAACGATTTGCCTGAGTTTGTGCGAACCGATGAGCAACGGCTCAAACAAATTTTGAAAAATTTTATCTCCAATGCCATAAAATTTACTGAACAGGGCAGTATCATTGTTAAATTTGAAAAGGCGCCGGCAGATACCAATTTTTCTCAAAGTGGTTTGAAACCGGAAAAAGCGATTGCGGTTTCGGTTACGGATACGGGCAAGGGGATTCCAACGGAAAAACAAAATGTTATTTTTGAGGCTTTTCAACAGGAAGACGGCACGACCAGCCGCAAGTATGGTGGCACCGGACTCGGATTGTCAATTGCCAGAGAGATGGCCCGATTTCTGGGTGGTGAAATTAAATTAAAAAGTGAAGTCGGTAAGGGAAGCCGGTTCACTTTTTATTTTTCTGATTACAATTCTGATAATGGACAAAGCCATTTCCAGCCCGAATCGCAAAACCGATCGAACAAGAAAGAACTACCAAGGTCGGAAATAAAATTAGCGCCAAAATCGGTGATAGAAAAACCGGTTGACGATTTTCAGGATGACCTGCGCAATATCCAAGCCGGGGACAGAACGATTTTAGTTGTTGAAGATGACATCAAATTTGCAAAAATATTGATCGATCTGGCGCATGAGCGAAATTTCAAGAGCCTGGTTGCCGCGACCGGTCGAAAAGGTTTGCAGCTTGCTGAAGAATTCAAACCGGATGCCATTATCCTGGATATCGGGCTTCCCGATATTGACGGTTGGACCGTGATGGAAAAACTGAAGCATAATCCCGACACCCGCCATATTCCGGTTCATTTTATGTCAGCCTCGGATAAATCGATGGAGGCGCTGCGAATGGGCGCCATCGGATTTTTGAGCAAACCGGTGACAATGGAGGGATTGGAAGGGGCGTTCAATAAAATTGAAGGTATCATTTCCAAATCAATCAAGAATTTGCTGGTGGTGGAAGATGACGAGAACCAACGTCAGAGTATAATAGAATTGATCGGCAATAGTGATGTGCGTACCACTACCACTGAAAGCGGCAAAAAAGCCTTTGAAATGTTAAAGACCAATAATTTTGATTGCATGGTGCTGGATCTGGGTCTGTCTGATATTTCTGGTTTTCAGTTGTTGCAAATGATCGAAGCTGAAAAATCCATTAATCATATTCCCATTATCATTTACACCGGCAAAGAAATTTCGCGTCACGAAGAGGAAAAATTAAAAAAACACGCGGAAAGTATTATCATCAAAGGCGTTCGGTCGCCGGACCGGTTGTTCGATGAGGTCACGCTGTTCCTGCATCGGGTAGAGGCAAACCTGCCGGAAGAGAAGCAGAAAATGTTGCGCATGATCCACGACAAAGAGCTGCTTTTTCAAAATAAAAAAATATTGCTGGTTGATGATGATATGCGCAACGTATTTGCGATATCCAATGTGTTGGAAGATAAGGGCATGAAGGTGGTCATCGGAAAAAACGGAAAACAGGGCGTGGATTTGGTGGAACAGCATGGCGACTTTGATCTGGTGATTATGGATATTATGATGCCTGAAATGGATGGCTACGAAGCCATCCGCCGGATTCGCAAAACCAACAAACACGATAAACTGCCGGTCATTGCGCTGACAGCAAAAGCCATGAAAGGCGACCGCAACAAATGTATCGAAGCCGGCGCCAATGATTATCTTGCAAAACCGGTGGACCCTGATAAGTTATTATCGCTGTTGCGCGTGTGGTTGTATCGTTGAATTGGTACTGTTGGAGATTGAGCGAGCAGGTTTTAGTACAAAAAACAATGAAAGGCACAGATGGTCGATACGGAAACCGAGAATATTGAAATTGATCTACTGCTGGAAGCGATTTATAGAAAATATGGCTATGATTTTCGCCTGTATTCAAGAGTGTCGCTAAAACGACGGGTGATACATCGGTTGTCGATATCCCGGCTGGATTCGATATCGCAATTACAGCGTCTGGTTCTCTATGATGTCAAGTTTTTTGAATCATTGTTAATGGATCTGTCAATAAATGTAACTGAGATGTTTCGCGATCCATTTTTTTATCGTGAACTTCGAAAGGAAGTGATCCCGATTCTGAAAACGTATCCGTTCGTGAAAATCTGGCACGCCGGTGTAGCCTCAGGCGAAGAGGTGTACTCGATGGCAATTATTCTCAAAGAGGAAGGGTTGTATGATAAAGCACAGATTTATGCAACGGATTTTAATGAAGTGATTCTGCAGCGTGCCAAACAGGGCATTATCCCATTGGACCAGATTAAAAATTACACTTACAATTATCAAAAGTCGGGTGGCAAAGAATCTTTTGCAAACTATTACACGGCAAAGTATGATTCTGCACTTCTGGATCCGTCATTGAAAAAAAATATTGTTTTCTCGGACCACAACCTTGCCACTGACGGCGTTTTCGGTGAAATGAATCTGATCGTATGTCGGAATGTATTAATCTATTTTCAACGAGAATTGCAAAATCGGGTGATCAGGTTGTTTCGTGAGAGTCTCTGTCATTTAGGATTTCTTTGTCTCGGTAGCAAGGAGTCGATGATTTTTTCAAGCGACGCGAAACATTTTGAAAAGGTGGCTGAGCCTGAAAAAATTTATCGAAAAACAAGTTGAAACCGATTAGTGCAATTTATGAAAAACTTAACCTATGAAGCGATTGTGATGGGTGTTTCAGCCGGCGGCTTGGAAGCCTTGCGGCAAATATTAAAGGTGTTACCCGCTGATTTTCCGGCGCCTATTATTATTGTGCAACATTTGCATCCTCATTCTGATGATTTTTTAGCTCGCGATCTGAATCATCGTTGCGCTTTGATGGTTAAGCAAGCTGATGAAAAAGAGGAGATAAAAGCTGGTGTGGTTTATCTTGCACCGCCCAATTATCATTTGCTGATTGAGAATGATATGACCTTTTCGCTAACCATTTGTGATCCGGTTAATTTTACCCGCCCCGCAATTGATGTGCTGTTTGAAACAGCGGCAGAGGTTTATCGGGAGAAGTTGATCGGTGTTGTGTTAACAGGCGCCAATAAAGACGGGAGTTGGGGTGCAAAAAAAATCAAACAAAATGGTGGGATGGTCATTGTACAGGATCCTAAAACCGCTGAAGTGGAAACAATGCCCGCTGCGGTTATCAATACCGTAAATGTGGATCACATTATTCCACTGGAAAAGATAGCGATGTTTTTAATCGATCTCTTGACCGTAAAATAACTACTACCGCTACTAATCAAGCTTAGGTGATTTAAATGAATGATAATGAAAAAGCCAATATTTTGCTGGTTGATGATAAACCAGAAAATTTGCTGGCATTAGAAACGATTCTGGACGACGAAAACGTGGAATTGTTCAAAGCCAATTCGGGTAACCAGGCGCTGGCGCTTATTTTGGAGCACGATTTTGCGCTGACGCTGTTGGATGTGCAAATGCCAAACATGGATGGTTTTGAAACGGCTGAATTGATGAGGGGCAACAAAAAAACCAGACACATTCCCATTATTTTTGTTACTGCGATTAATAAAGAGCAAAAATACATTTTCAAGGGGTATGAAGCTGGCGCTGTGGACTATCTGTTTAAACCGCTGGAACCAGAGATTCTCAAATCGAAAGTGAAAGTTTTTTTAGATCTCTACAATCAAAAAAAGTTGATCAAGAAACAGGCGCTGGAATTGGAGCACAAAGTAACGGAATTGAACGCTGCTTTTCTCGAACTGCAGAAAAAGGAAAAGATTTTACATCAGCAAGCAGAAGAGCTTGCCGCCATCAATCAGGATTTAAAGGAGTTCGCCTATATCGTTTCCCATGACCTTAAAGCGCCGTTGCGAGCGATTAGCTCGCTGGTAAATTGGCTTACAAGCGATTTTCAGGATAAACTCGATGATAAAGGAAGGGAAATGTT
>DSAU01000228.1 GCA_011046315.1 bacterium | reverse complement strand
GATCGGTTACGTTTAAAACTATCTTGCTTGTGAAATATCAATAACTTCAACCAGTACCTCAGCCACCCCAGCTTTGATCATGTCCAGCTTTTTTGCCGCTGCATAGGAGAGGTCAATAATCCGGGATGCGATTGCCGGTCCCCTATCGTTAATGCGCACAACAACCGTTTTGTCATTATAGAGATTGGTAACCTTGACGCGCGTACCAAATTTTAAGGTGGGATGTGCTGCCGTAAATTTGTGCTTGTCATAGATTTCTCCGCTGGCGGTTTTTCTGCCGTGAAATTTATCCGCGTAAAACGAAGCCTTACCTTGTTCGCGGTCACGGATCAATCTTAACGGTTGACCTGACAGTTCATTAATCTGATCTTCGTAATCTAAAAAAATTATACCGCTTGTGTTCTCGCGTTTAGCAACGGTTTTCTCCTGCGGCGCAGATTGCTTTGGGATGGCTTTGCTTTCCGACTGCCGGCTCAGCGGTTGTTCTTCACGGTTGCTTCCCTTTTCTTCTTCAGCAAAAAAAATTATGCCGTCGACGCTTTCGTTCGTAGAGTTTTTCCTCGGACCGATACATCCGTTAATTCCGATAATAAAAAAGGTCAAACACATAAATTTAATGAAGCGGCTCATTTTCCGTTTCCTCATTTTTGAATTAGGTTTGCAAATTACCGATAATATCTTGCAGTGTTTTGATATGATGAGATAGACAATAATTTTCCAGGTTCGCTGCTAACTCTTCTGATATGGCAGGATTAATAAAATTGGCAGTGCCAACTTGAATCGCTGAGGCGCCGGTGATCAAAAATTCGAGAACATCTTCAAGTCCCATAATACCGCCGATGCCGATCACCGGGATCTGCACCGCATTAACGACCTCGTACACCCGGGCGATCGCCACTGGTTTAACCGCAGGTCCTGATAAGCCACCGGTAATGGTGGACAGTTTGGGGCGGCGACTGTGAATGTCAACTGCCATTCCCACCAACGTGTTCATCACCGACAACGCATCGGCTCCCTCGGATTCAGCGGCGCGTGCGATTGTTGAAATGGATGTCACGTTTGGTGTCAATTTCACTATCAAACATTTTGCGGTGATCTTTCTCACCGCAGCAGTAATTTTTCCAGTGATGCGCGGATCTGTTCCGAATGCAATCCCGCCTTCTTTTACATTGGGGCAGGACACATTCAGCTCGTAGCCATCCACGCCGCCGGATGATTCGATTCGCCGGATCACATGCGCAAAATCGTCAATGGTCTTTGCCGCCACATTGACGATCACTTTTGTCTTCAATGAATGTAAAAAGGGCAGCTTTTGAGTGATAAATTTTTCAACGCCAGGATTTGCCAGTCCAATCGAGTTCAACATTCCGGCGAGGGTTTCGGCAATTCGGGGATAGGGGTTGCCGATGCGCGGTTCACGGGTAACGGCTTTGGTAACAATTCCGCCGAGTTTGTTCAAATCAATAAATCCTGCAAATTCTTCGCCGCTGCCAAAAGTGCCAGATGCTGTCAGAATTGGATTGGAAAGTACCAAATTACCAAGCTTAACCGATAGATCAACCATCTACTTTGATATCCTTTGCGTTAAAAACGGGACCGTCGCTGCAAGTGTAAAAATAGGATTCACCGGAAGCGGACTGGACGTTGCAGCCCATACAGGCGCCAAATCCGCATCCCATCAATGTTTCCAGAGATAGTTGACAATCAATCCCATTTTGCGTCGCAACCTGCTGTATTTTTTGTAACATCGGATTGGGTCCGCAGGCAAAAATTTGCACGGCTTCGTGCTCAAATTTGGGGATCACTTCCGCGAATAAGTCAGTTACCAAACCATGATACCCCATTGATCCGTCGTCGGTTGTATAAAATAGCTCCAAACAGGAGTGCTTTATTTCAGGATAGGCAAGAAACAATTCTTTTGTTTGATTGCCCCAAAATAATGTTTTTTTTATTTTGAGCTGATACAAATGTTGCAACAGAAACGCTAATGGTGCGACCCCCAATCCACCGGCGACAAGAAGCGCTCGTTTTGTTTGAGAAGAAAGCCAGAAAGAATTTCCCAGCGGACCTATCAAATTGATCATTTCTCCGGGTTCAAGCAATGCCAAACGCCTGGTTCCCTCACCGATAACTTTGAATAAAATTTCAAACCAGCCAGCTTCCGCGTTTACCGCTGTGATACTGAAAGGACGTCGCAGCAATGGCGTCAGCTGGTCAGATAGTTTGATGTTAACAAATTGACCCGGTTTACTTATACGGCTGATTCTGGAATGTTCTATGCTCAGCTTGAAAACGTCAGCTAAAACCATCCTTTTTTGGATGATTTTGCCAGTGGTGAGTTGTGCTGTGGTTTTAACCTGGGTCGTTATGATATCGGATGTCATCGACTGTTACCAACGTCTGGCGGTTTTTCGTCTCGGGTCGTTTTTTTGCATTTCTGACCTCAGCTGGCTGATATATTGTTCATTGGTCATGGGGGTGGAGTCAATTTCACCTGTTTGCTGATCATCGGACCGATCCTCTGGTTTTTCCTGTTCTGTTTTGATCTTTTCATCGGCTATTTTTAAGTCGGATGCTGAAGTTGCGGAATTGGCTTTTTCGACCTCGTTGATTTTTTTCTGAACACTTTTCGCGTACTGAGAGTTAGGAAATTTTTCCAACAATGTCTGGTAGGTGGTGATTGCCTGGTTTGTTTGCTCGAGGCGATTTTCATAAATCCATCCCATCGCTAACAAAGATTTCGCGGCGAACTCGGATGACGGATATTTATCGACAATGGTAGAAAATTCGTTCAAAGCATGGCTATAATCTTGCCGATCGAAATAGGCGCGCTCCGCCTGTCTGAATTGTTCCGCAATTACCAGCTCCGGGTCCGGAATCTCAATCGTTTTGACTTGCTTACGGGCGTGCTGCGAAAACGGATCGTCAGGGAATTCTTGAACCAGTTTTTTAAACATCGAATCCGCCAGTACAATGTCTTGTTTGAAATTTTCAGCAATAAAACCGATTGAATACAACACTTTGGGAATTACTTTCCGCGATGTATCAATCTCTAAAATTTTCAGAAATTCCTGCAATGCCGAATCGGGTTGATTAAATTCAAACAGATAGATTTCAGCCAGCAGCAGCCGGTCTTTGACCAACTCCTCCTGCGGTGTGCCAAGCTGCCCTGTCTTGATGGCGAGCCTGGATTGGGTTTGTTGTTGCTGGCGTTCGAGTTCCTGTTGTTGTTGATATGAATATGGGGCGCGAAACTGGCTTCTTCTTCGTGCAATTTCAATGTTGGTCAGAACACGTTTGCGAAGCTCCAGATCATCATCATTCTCAAATGCGTAACGGATAGAATCCATCAGTTGCACCCGGAGCGTATCATCAAAAATGCCCAGGCTGTCCATGTCAAAATTGGTTGTATCGGCGAACATGCTGTCGATAAAACTAATTCGAAAGGTATCCAAATCAGCCGGTGACACTTCAACGCTATCCTGCATAACCGCGGCAACTGAATCGCCCGCTGCGATTCGTTTCTTTTGTTGAATAATATCTTCATGCAACGCCAGCAACCGCTGAATGCTGTTGCTCATCGTCCTGGCGTCGTTGGCTTTTAGCGCTCTGGCATTTTCTGCCGGTGATTTATCAAAATATTCTTTCGCCAGCTCATATTCGGCTTTTTGCTCTAAATAAATTTTTCCCAGATAATAATAAGCATTGGCAGCTTCAACTGTTTTAGGATGCCGCTCGATCACATCCAGATACCATTCAATCGCTGTATCATAATTTCCGCTGTGGCGATGACAGTGCGCAACTTCTAAACGGCAGGTAGGCCAATTTTCTTCGTTGACCGCATCTCCCAGCAGCTTGATAAACAGCTTGATCGCTTCATCGTAATTTTGAATTTGCATATAAGTTAATCCAGCCTGAAACATGGCGTTGAACTCAGTTTTATCATCGGGGCTGAATTTTCGCGCATTTAAAAAGCTATTGATTGCCTTATTATAATTTTTGAGTTGAAAATAGCATTCTCCCATTTCAAAATAGCTCTGGGCGCGGATGGCTTTGTCCCTGGCTCTTTTGGCAGCGGATTCAAACTCGCTGACGGCGCGCATATAGTCTTTTTTATGTTTAAACAATCCACCCAGTAAATAGCGCGTTTCATCGACAATGATCTGCTTGACATCGCTGTTGAGAATGTTCTGGAATGTATTTTCAGCGGTTTCGTAGTCCTGCATTTCGATGTAAGTTTTGCCGAGCCACAGTTTTGATTCGGCAGCAAATTTGCTCTGGGGAAAATTTTCTATCAGTTCGATAAATTTGCGTTCTGCTTTTTGAAAATCTCTCAATCGAAAAAAACTTTTCCCCAGCAAAAAGAGCGCGTCGTCAATATAGCTGCTATTAGGATAAACTTCCAAAACTTTGGATGCTTTTTTAATGGATTCATTGTAATTTTTTATTTCATTGGAGGAAAGTCTCTCAACGGTATGAGTTTGACCAGCGCCCTGCTGCTGGAGCTGCTTTTTTTCTCGATCCAATCTTTTGCTGCGCTCTTTTTCGGCATCATTGAAGTATTTTTTAGCGTTAAAAAATGTGTTATAATAGGCACAACCTGATGCCAGCGACAGCGTGAACAAAATTATGAAAAGCTTTGAAAAAGTCTTCATGGCTGCATATCCGAAGAATAATTTTATATTGACGCAGCTAATCTTTTTGCGGCTCAACAAGTCATTCTTCACTGCTTGAACGATCTTGTCTGAGCCTGGCAACCAGCTTTGGCAAAATTTCCCCTGACTTGCCGATGATCGATTCATCAACGTAATGCGATATCACCGTCGGCTCAAAATTGATTTCAACTACGTATGCGCCTGCCCGACGCGCTTCAATGGGCAAAGAAGCTGCGGGTTGCACCACTGCTGATGTGCCAATTGAAAAGAAAACCTCAGCCCGATTTGCGGCGTCAAATGCTTGCATTAGCGTTCGCTGCGGGAGCTGTTCCCCAAACCAGACCACATCAGGTCGCAGCAGCCCTCCGCAATGGCAACGCGGCAACGCATCGCTTTCGGCAAACTGCACATCATCCTCATTTGTATACTCATTACAATCAACGCAGCGATTTCTCATTATGTTCCCATGCAGCTCATATATTTTTTTAGCGCCGGCTTTGCGATGAAGATCATCTACATTTTGTGTTATCATGCAGAAATCATCAAACATGGCTTCCAGTTCGACCAGTGCATAGTGACCCGGATTGGGCTTCACTTTGTTGACCAATTCTTTTCGCCACTGATACCATTCCCACACCAGTTTGGGGTTTTTAATAAAGGCATTAAAATTTGCCAGTTCTTCGGGACGAAAGTTTTTCCAGAGACCATTTTCTCCGCGAAAAGTCGGTACGCCGCTCTCCGCAGAAACTCCGGCGCCAGTTAATGCGACCACTGTCTGCGCGCGCTTCAGCCGGGTGATTAACTCGTCAGAAAACATCTAAACCTCCACTATTT
>DSAU01000036.1 GCA_011046315.1 bacterium | reverse complement strand
TCTCACCGCTGAAGAACAGATCGTGAATTGGGAAAAGATGAAGCGCAAAGAATCGAGCGACCGCTCCGCAATCGATGGTGTACCGCGGATGCTGCCGGCTTTGTTGCGTGCGCATCGGGTGCAGGCAAAAGCAGCCGCCATCGGATTTGACTGGGAACAGGTATCCTCGGTTTGGGAAAAGCTCGACGAAGAGATCGGCGAACTTAAAAATGCTGTTGAACAAAATGACCATGAGGAAATCGAAGAGGAGTTTGGTGATCTGATGTTTACCATGGTGAACCTGTCGCGTTTTTTGCATGTTAATCCTGAAGATAGTTTGCGAAAGGCTGTTGACAAATTTTCAGTTCGTTTTCGGGAAGTAGAACGGAGCGCCAGAAAGGCGCGTAAAAAAATGGTTGAGATGACCCTTGCCGAGATGGATGAGATATGGGATCAGATTAAGCATAATTCTTGAAATTTAATTTCGTATAGACAGCGAATGGGGTTTAGGGTTGTAATGAATTCAGGTCAGCAAGTGTGCTAATTCAAGGAGATAATTTGATGGATGAAAAAATTAAGCAGGCGATAAAATTCGTTGAAGAGCAGGCGGTGGAGATGGTCGATGTAAAATTTTGTAATTTATTCGGACGCTGGCACCACATAACCCTGCCGGTCAGCCAGTTTGACGAGACGCTTTTTTCAAAAGGTGTGGCGTTTGATGGCTCCAGTGTTCCCGGTTTTAAAAATCTCGAAGCCGGTGATATGGTGCTGATTCCGGACGCTTCCACGATTTGGATCGATCCGTTTTGGGAGCAAAAAACAGTGAGCTTCATCTGCTCAGCGCATGAGGCGGATACGGTGGAGCTATTTAAAAATGATCCCAGAAATATCGCTTTTCGAGCGCAGCAATATTTAAAGCAGACCGGAATTGCAGATGAAAGCTACTGGAGTCCGGAGTTTGAATTTTACATTTTCGACCACATTAATTATGAATATGACATCAACCTTGCCTCGCATAAAATTGACTCCTATGAAGCCGATTGGAACACTGGCGCCAACGATGAACAAAATCTGGGCAATAAAATTCCGCGACAGGGCGGATACCATGCCATTCCGCCGCTGGATCATTTGTACAATTTAAGAGCACAGATGGTCAAAGATATCGAACAAAGCGGCATCCCTGTCAGATATCATCATCACGAAGTGGGCGGCCCCGGCCAGTCAGAAATTGAGATCCATCATCATCCGCTGCTAAATGCTGGAGATGTAACCATGCTGATCAAGTACATCATCAGGATGGTGGCGAACAAATTTAACAAAACAGTGACCTTTATGCCCAAGCCGCTGTACAATGAAGCGGGCAGTGGAATGCACATTCACATAAAATTGTTTAAAAATAACAAACCGGTGTTTTTCGATGAGAAGGGCTACGCCGGGCTGAGCCAAACCGCTCTCTATTTTATTGGCGGTATTCTGAAGCATGGGCCAGCCCTGTTAGCGTTTACCAATCCCAGCACAAACTCTTACAAGCGGTTGGTGCCTGGTTTCGAGGCGCCGATTAAATCTATCTTTGGTCTTGCCAATCGCAGCGCCGCGATTCGGATTCCCAAATATGCTACCGCTCCCGAAGAAAAGCGCTTTGAATTCCGCCCCTCTGACGCGACCTGCAACATTTATATGGCGCTGGCTGCTTTACTCATGGCAGGAATTGATGGTGTGGAAAATCAAATAGATCCCCAAAATGAGGGATTTGGACCGTTTGATGTCAATATTTTCAATCTGCCTGAATCGAAATTGAACGAAATTCAGTCATTACCGACTTCGCTGTTTGAAGCCATGACCGCCTTAAAACAAGATCACCAGTTTCTGCTGCGGGGTGAAATTTTTTCTCAAGAATTGATTCATAACTGGATCGATTATAAAATTGTCAACGAATACAATGAGGTTCGTAATCGACCCCACCCGTATGAAATGAGTCTGTATTATGATTCATAATTATATCCCAAAGGGCGGTAATTCGTTGGCAAGCTGGTTATAATTCTTGCTACCAGATAACAATGGATGTTTTAATGGAAAACAACTGGAAAAGAGTTTAAGCGATGTTTAAAATATTTACAGATTTTGATGGTACGATTTCGACGACCGATGTCGGTGACGCCCTGTTCGATAGATTTGCCGACACCAACTGGAGTGGCGTGGTTCAGGAATGGATCGATGGCAAGATCAGTTCAAAAGAGGTATTTCGACGGGGATGTGAATCGTCTTCGCTGACAAAGCAGCAGTTGGAAGCATTTTGTGATCAGCAGCAGATTGATCCATATTTCGCGGAATTCATCGCTTATTGTCGGCGACAGGGACATCCGGTGATTGTGTTGAGCGACGGACTTGATTATTACATTCAACGGATTCTGAATAATCACGGTTTTGGTGAGCTGCAGGTTTACGCTAATGAGCTTGTTTTTATGGACCATGACAAGATCAGACCGGAATTTCCATATTTTGAAAAGGGGTGTTTAATCTGTGGTAACTGCAAAGGTTTCCATCTGAGAGCGCATCGAAACGATGGAGATATTCTGGTATATATTGGTGATGGCTATTCTGATCGCTGCGCTGTTCCCGAAGCCGACGTCCTGTTTGCAAAAAATGATTTAAAAAATTATTGCGTAGAACGGAACATTCCGTTTAATGAATTTATTACTTTTGCTGAGGTGGTTCAAAAACTACAACAGATCGAAGAGAACCTGAATCGAATGGGGAAATAATGAAATATTTACAGCTATTTTTTATGCTACTGTTACTGGTTGGATGTGCGACGATGAAACAGGCGCATCAACTTTTTGATCAGGGAAATTATCAGGCGGCGATCAACGAATGTCGGCGCGCTATTGAGGCTGATTCGCTCAATGCAGAGGCGTATTTGATTTTGGGAAAATCCCATCGCGCGTTGGGACAATACGACTTAGCCGTCAGAAATTTGAGTCGCGCCTATCATATCACACCCGTCTCCAAAATTACCAACCAAGCGAAAGATGAATTGGCGGCAATCCATTTACAGCTCGGTGATGACGCTCTGGCCGAAAAAAATTATCACCAAGCATTGACTGAATACAGGATTACGCTTGAATTGGATTCCACCAATTACCGCGCTAATTTTCAACTGGCGGTTGCCTATCAGCAGAACCATTGGCTGGATAAAGCTGACTATTATTTTAAAAAAGCTGCCAGCGCGGGCTTTGATGAACAGGAGGTGGCTGCGAGACTGGCTCAAATTGATAGTTTAACTCAACTGGCAAATGAGCATTTTGAGCGGGGCAAACAATTTTATCTGAGAAAGAGCTATGTTTCAGCAGCGCGAGAGTTGGAACGAGCGACAATGTTAAAACAAGATCATTCTGATGCCAACTATTTTTATCATATCGCGACAGGCAAAACACTCTATCGCAAAGGAGGCAAATCAAACTTGTGGGATGCGATTGAACATTTTGGCAAAGCCATGATGATTCGTTTCGATTCAGCAGAGCCCCATTTTTTTATGGCGCAAGCCTATGAAAAAAAAGATGGCAACGAATTTGATAACGCCATCAGCGAATATCAACTGGCGTTGGAAAAAGAACCAGCGGGGCCGCTTGCCAATAGCTGCCGGAAAAAAATTCGCGTGTTGACCGGGCGCCGCGACAAAATGAAACAGTTTTGGGGGAAATAATATACACCCGTCGCTGCCAATTAGCTAAGATTAAGCGAGAAGTTTTTAAAAATGGATTTGTTTGATCAGAACAATAAAAAAAAGGATTCAGCATTACTTGCGCCGTTGGCGGAACGGATGCGTCCGCAAACCCTGGATGAGTTTGTCGGACAACACGATTTGATTGCGCCGGGCAAAGTGCTGCGGCAGGCAATCGAGCAGGATAAGCTGGTCTCAATGATCTTTTGGGGACCACCGGGCGTCGGCAAAACCACCCTTGCCCGGATTATTGCCGGAGAAACCCGATCTGATTTTTATTCCATCAGCGCAGTGACGGCCGGGGTGAAGGATGTTCGAAAAATTATTGAAAAAGGGGGGTTCAACCGTCGACTCGGCAAGCGTACCATCCTTTTTATTGATGAAATACATCGATTCAATAAAGCACAGCAGGACGCTTTGTTGCATAGCATCGAGGATGGAACAATTCTGTTGATCGGCGCAACCACAGAAAATCCATCATTTGAAGTCATCTCACCGTTGCTATCCCGGACGCGTGTCTACACGCTTCAGCCGTTCAGTGATCGAGAAGTTGAGGCGATTGTCAAGCGTGCCATTGAAAAAGATCTTGTTTTAAAAGAGATGAACCTTCGCTTAGAATCTGATGCTTTGCAGATATTGCTGCATCATGCAACGGGAGACGCGCGAATTGCGCTGAATGCGGTTGAGTTGGCTTCACAATTAGCGCCGCTAATTGACAATATTCGTATTATTTCCAAGAACCTCCTCGAACAGGTGATGCAAAAGCGGATGTTAATTTATGATAAAAAGGGGGATTATCATTATGACGTTATCTCCGCATTTATCAAGAGTATCCGCGGCAGCGATCCCGATGCGGCGGTTTTTTGGATGGCGCGAATGCTGGATGGGGGAGAAGACCCCAAATTTATCGCCCGGCGGATGATCATCCTGGCTTCAGAGGATGTTGGCAATGCCCATCCGCAGGCGCTGGCGGTGGCTACCAGCGCTTTTACAGCGATTCATTACATCGGCATGCCTGAAGCCCAAATTGTGTTAGCTCAGGCAGCGACATATCTGGCGTCGGCGCCCAAAAGCAATGCGGCGTATCTGGCGATTGATGCCGCCATGAAAGATGTGCGCGAACTCGCCCCGGAACCGGTCCCGTTAAAGCTTCGAAACGCCCCAACACGATTGATGAAAGATCAGGGATACGGCGAAAATTACCACTACCCCCACGATTACCCAGATCATTTTATCGAGGAAAGTTATTTACCTGAAAATATGACTCAAAAAATTTATTACAATCCCACTGATCAGGGCTACGAAAAGACCATTAAGGAAAGGCTGGAACGGCTCTGGCGAAAACGAAAAAAATAGATCTGGTCGGAAATCATGTAACCGATCACCGGGTAATGTTGTTTGTTCAAGCACAAAAATAGCATTCTGATTGACTGATTCTTGATGATAACGCATGAAAAACGAATTTAATTTTATAACATGGCTAATTGTTTCGCTGACTGTCGCAGTTTTGAAAATAGCAACTACTGCAGATCTGTTTGCCTCAGCCGGTATCAACCGGATACAATTCCCCGATTCGACAATAATTTCAGGATCCCTTGAGGATACGAACCGGGTTGCAGTAGTTGACCAATCAGCCGATTCCGCAATCGTAAAAAAATCCGACTCAGGTCTGGATACCACGTTGATTTACAGCGCGACAGATATTCAGGTAGAACCGGAAGCCAATAAAATACATTTGATTGGCAATGCCAGCGTCAAATATAAAACCATCGATCTGCAAGCCGGAAAAATTTCAG
>DSAU01000574.1 GCA_011046315.1 bacterium | reverse complement strand
TCAAAAGCTACCTTATGTAACCATAAAAATCGCTCAATCGCTCGATGGCCGCATTGCAACCGAATCTGGGCATTCTCAGTGGATCACCAACGAAGCGGCGCGCCGGGAATCTCATCGCATCCGGGCGGCGAACGACGCTGTAATTGTTGGCTTGGGAACGGTTTTGACGGATAATCCCAGCCTTACGGTGAGACTAACTCGCGGTAAAAATCCGGTTCGTATTGTGCTGGACAGTCATTTGCGGATTCCACTCAACTGCAATTTACTGACCGATACTTATGTCAACCAAACTATCATCGCTACCACCACAGGCAACTCAGTAAAAATTGACCGAATCCGAGAGAGAGGTGCCCATGTCTGGCAGTTGGAAAAAGACGCCTACGGTAAAACTTCGATCTCAGCGTTAATGAGAAAGATGGCGCAGGCACGGATGAGTGCGGTCATGGTAGAGGGCGGGGCTGAAGTTATCACATCTTTTTTAAGAGAAAAAATGGCCGATCGCATCGTATTCGCCATCGCTCCGATAATTATTGGCGCCGGGGTTGAATCCATCGGTCCGCTCAATATTGCCACCGTTGATGACAGCATTCATTTAACAAAATTAAAGTTTAAACAGTTGGGAACAGATATTATCGTCAGCGGTGATATTGTTTACCGCGAAAACGTGAAACAAAAAGTTATTCTTAAAAAAGCAAATTAGCAGAAATATGTTCACAGGCATTATCAAAGAGATCGGGATTATCCAAAACGTTTCTTCGCTGGGGAACGGAAAACGACTGGAAATTGCGGCTCAAAAAATTCTTGACGACCTGAAAATCGACGATAGCGTGGCGGTTAATGGTGTATGTCTTACGGTGACTGATTTTTCTGAGAATTCATTCATCGCTGACGCGGTACCGGAGACACTGGCCAAAACCACCCTGGGTTCGGCCAAGAAGAAGCAGCCGGTTAATTTAGAACCTGCGCTCCGACTTCAGGACCGATTGGGGGGGCATTTAGTCCAGGGACACGTGGATTGCACCGCGGTTATCAAAAGTCTGACAGTTCACCGCGATCACAGTTTGCTGACCATCGAAATGCCCTCAGAATTTGAAAGATATACCATTTCCAAGGGTTCCATTGCCATCGATGGCGTCAGCCTGACCATTGCCCGAAAGGAGAAATCACGGTTAACGATTGCGCTTATTCCCCACACTTTGAAACGTACAACCCTGCATACAAAAACAGCGGGCGAGCTGGTTAATATTGAAGTTGATTTTTTTGCTAAATACATCGAACAATTGTTATCAAACTCTGGCGAAACAAAAATAACCGAGGAGTGGTTAAAACTGCAAGGATTTTAAAATATACCCAAACAAGTGAATTCACAACAGAAGACATAGAGCAACCTGCTGCAAATAAAAAAAGTGCTTTTCTCTGTGTACTCATTCAGTCAGTGAATACGATGCATTGATTTGTTCAACAGATAAAGTGATTGAGTTTTCCATGGTTTTCAAATAGAAAAATTTTTCTCTTTGGACTCCATGGTTTTAGAAATTGGCTCAATTTGGATAGAAAAACAATCAACATTAAAGACAAATTCAAAGAATATATTTGTAAAACTATTTTCTGATACCATTAATCTGAAACTATAATTTCGGAAGAACCAAATGTCAAAATTTAATACTATCGAAGAGGCAATTGAGGATTTTAGAGACGGAAAAATATTAATTGTTGTTGATGACGAAGACCGGGAAAATGAAGGCGATTTTATTATGGCAACGACCAAAGCCACACCGGAGCAGATTAATTTTATGGCTAAATACGGAAGGGGTTTAATCTGTGTTCCAATGACTCAGGAGCGACTCGAAGAATTGGGACTGGATGCCATGGTTCAAAAAAACACCGCTCATCATGGTACGCAATTCACAGTTTCGGTGGATGCTGTTAAAAACACAACTACTGGCATCTCTACATTTGATCGCGCGGAAACCATTCGTACCCTGGTAGATCCAAAAGCCCATCCCTCAGACCTTGCCCGTCCCGGACATATTTTTCCGCTCAAAGCAGCAAAAGGGGGTGTGCTCAGCCGCGCTGGTCATACCGAGGCTGTGGTGGATCTGGCGCGACTTTCAGGGCTTTATCCGGCTGGGGTGCTCTGCGAGATTCTCGATGACGACGGCACCATGGCCCGGGTTCCTAAACTGCTAAAGATCGCTCAGCAACACCATTTGAAAATAATTTCGATTCGCGATCTGATCGAATACCGGCGACGCACCGAAGTTTTGGTTACCCGAAAAGCGGCAACAAATTTTCCGACAAAATTCGGACATTTTAAATTATATTTGTACGAAAGCGCGGTTGACGAGCATCATCATCTGGCAATTGTCAAAGGAAACGTTAATACCGACAATCCGGTTATTGTCAGGGTGCATTCGCAATGTCTGACCGGCGACATTCTGGGTTCATTGCGCTGCGATTGCCAGGATCAACTTCATTACGCCATGTTGCTAATCGAAAAGGAGGGAGCGGGCGTGGTGCTTTACATGCGCCAGGAGGGTCGTGGTATTGGGCTCGCCAATAAAATATTAGCCTATCAATTACAGGATAACGGCAAAGATACGGTTGAAGCGAACGAAGCGCTGGGCTTCAAGGCGGACCTACGAGACTATGGCATCGGCGCTCAGATATTAGCCGATCTTGGAATAAAAAAAATCCGCCTACTCACCAACAATCCCAAAAAAATCGTTGGTCTTAAGGGTTATGGAATGGATGTAGTGGAACGCATTCCGATTGAGGTCGCTCCAAATGAAGTGAACGCCCACTATCTGGAGACGAAACGGGATAAATTGGGACACCTTATTCTAAACGGCGCATTGAATGATCAGAAATCCTGATTTCATTATTGAATAAATTTTTCCGGAGGTATCATGCCGAATTTAAAACAGGGTAAAATAATTGGGAAGGGAAAAAAATTTGGTGTTGTTGTCAGCCGCTTCAATGAATTTATCTCTTCCAAATTGCTGGGTGGCGCGCTCGATTGCTTTCAGCGGCACCAGGCCAATGATCAGGACATCGACATCGCCTGGGTCCCGGGCTCTTTTGAAATTCCATTAACCGCATTGAAAATGGCGCAGAGCGGTAAATATGACGCTGTTATCTGTCTGGGCGCTGTGATTCGCGGGGCAACACCACATTTTGATTACATCGCAGCCGAGGTGACTAAAGGCATTGCCCAGATCAATCTGCAAACAGGCGTCCCCACAATCTTTGGCGTGATCACCGCAGACACTCTTGAACAAGCGATCGAGCGGGCAGGTACAAAAGCGGGAAATAAAGGCTGGGATGCCGCTATGTCCGCAATGGAAATGGCTGACTTAATGACAACCATCACACAATAGAGGATTGAATTTTGCTTACTTTATTGAAATTTTTAGCGCTATTACTAATCATTTTTCTGTTGCCCCTCACCGCACCGGCTGGGGTGGGCGACTGGACCACATTTACCAACCAGAATGATATCCGCGACATGATTCTTGTGGATCAACATCTGTGGTGCGCCACCAATGGCGGTGTTTTTCGATATGATACTACAGATAGCAGCTATGTTCAGCTTTATAACACCAATGGATTATCCTCGCTTGACGCCCGCGCCATTGAAGAAGATCAACACGGAAACATCTGGGTGGGATTCGCCGATGGTTGGCTCAACTATCGCGACGGCGCCACACAAACCTGGACTGCCATCAACGATTATCTCGGGCATGCAATTTATGATCTTCACGCAACCGGCGATTCTTTGCTGGTGGCGTTAGATATTGGCGTCAGTTTATACGATATCAAACGTCGCGAGGTAAAAGAGACCTATAAAAATCTGGGCCGGCAGATTCCGGTTGAAACGCCCGTCTCACAAATATTTATTCATGGCAGAGACATTTGGGCAGCAACAGGACAAGGCATTGCCCACTCCAGCTTTGATTTGGCGAATTTGATGGCGCCAGAGAGCTGGACCAATTATTCAATGACGCAAGGCATCCCCAGCAATACCATCCGCGCGATCATCAGCCATAACGACACTGTTTTTGTCGCCACAGATAATGGCATCGCTGTGTACGATGGTCAAAATTGGCGGACGGTCAACCAGGGATTGAATTCACTGGACGTGCTGGCATTGGGAATGCAGAGCGGTCAATTTTACGCGCTAAATTCACAATACATCTTTCGCTGGAACGGAGCGGCGCTTCGTTGGGATTACGCAACAACTTTTATCGGTGGGCTCAGTTGTTTTCTTGTAACCCCAGAAGAAAATTTTTGGGCTGGCAGAAAAAAAAGCAGCACGACGCAGGGTTTTGTTTTTTATTCAGCCAGCAGTCAACAGGTTCGCGAATTTTTTGCTCCCGGGCCTCCGGGCAATGAAATTACCTGTTTGGCCGTTGACCATAACGGTGTACTCTGGTGCGGATCGATGAATGACGGTGTTTTCTTTTACGATGTAAAAACCGCCGGACAAAACTGGCAACATCTCACCAGACAGGACGGGTTGCCCACCAATCGTATCGAATCGGTAACCATTGACAATCAAAACCGAAAATGGTTCGGCACTGTGGGTGGCGGAGTAGCGCTCATCGATGACGCCGACAATCAGCTCAACATCAGCCTTTTTTATAAACCCGAACTGTCAGGAATCAGTAGTGATCCAAATTATGTCTTAATTACCGACATCGGGATAGATCGTTTTAACAACGCCTGGATTCTCAATATGTCAGCCGCTAATAACAATGTTATCGCGGTTTATTCGAACCTGCGCAAGTGGCAGTATTTTGCCCTGCAACAGGGAATTTTGAGTCAATATGTGCGGGCGATTGACTTCGATCAATACGACCGCGTATGGATCGGCTCTGATGGTGGCGTCAACGTTATCGACTATAATAACACCCTGATGGACAAAAGCGACGACGATTATTCCGGCACCCTGACCACAGTCGACGGTCTCGAATCCAACAAAGTCAAAGATCTGGCAATCGACCTCGATAACATTGCCTGGATTGGAACTGAACTTGGATTGAATTATTGGAATCGAGGAAACTTGTATTATCAAGGCGGATTGTTAAGCAATACCGTAAATAAGATTGAAGTGGATGTTCGAAACAACAAATGGTTCGGAACGACAGCCGGTGTCAGCGTCCTGGAGCCCGATGGCGTCACGCTGATCCATTACAACACCGATAACAGCCCGATCGTCAGCGACAATGTGACTGCTTTTGGATTCGATCAGGAGACAGGCAGGGTTTATATCGGAACCACCAAGGGACTGTCCTGTTTGCAAACGCCCTATTCCCGCCCCCGGGAAGATTTAACTCAGGTAAAAGCCGGTCCCAACCCGTTCATCTTAAGCCGGGATTCTTACTTTGCCATTTCTAACCTGTCTGATGATGTGTCGATCAAATTTTTGACTGAAAACGGTATGGTCGTCCGCCAAATTTCCAAACAAGAAATTCTCGGTTCTCAGGCGATCTGGGATGGCAGAAATGACGCCGGACACCCTGTCGCCAG
>DSAU01000411.1 GCA_011046315.1 bacterium | reverse complement strand
GTTCTTATTTATTCCAATAGATATTCTCAAGGCCGTTTTTGCATCGGTTTTAACTATTAAACTCCAAAAAGTTATCCAAGTTTAGCTTGAATTTAAAGAAAATTGTGTAATAAATCAAGCGCTTATTATAAAATAACAGAGCAAAACAATTTAAAGAGGGAAACTATGGCAACTTTTGTCATCGGCGCCGACGGCGGCGGTACGAAAACTGAACTGGTGTTAGTGGACGTAACGGGAAATTTGGTATCGAAAACGCGTGTAGCAAGCACCAATTACCAGGCGATGGGAGGTCAAAAAGTACGACAGGAATTGCTTACGGGCATTGGCAGACTTCTCAAAAAAAGTAATATCCCGGCATCAAAGATAGATCATTTGTTTTTTGGTTTGGCTGGCGCGGGAAGAAAAAGAGATCAAGAAGAAGTCCGGGCGTTATTCAATGATACCGAATACAAGGGAAAAATAACCGTGGAAAGTGATGCCATCATCGCCCTTGAAGGAGCCTTTGCCACCGAACCCGGTATCATAATTATTTCGGGTACCGGAGCGATTTGTTTTGGAAAAAATGAAGAAGGTCGAGTTGTTCGATCCGGCGGATGGGGATATTTGCTGGGAGACGAGGGCAGCGGTTATTCAATCGGACGCAGCGCAATTGTTGCCGCGCTTCAGGATTTTGACGGCAGAGGCGAAAAAACAGAGCTTCGCCAGCGCATCACCCAAAACTTCAATTTGAACTCGATTGATGAAATTATTCCGCTGGTTTATCAGAACAAAATCGATCGCGTCAAAATTGCTAACCTGGCGCCATTGGTTTTTGAATTGGCGCAGCGCGGCGACGCCAAGTCTGAAGAGATTGTCCGCAATACCGGTCGGGATCTCGGTCTGCTTGCCAAGGCGGTTGCTCAAAAGCTAAATTTTGCCGGCGAAGAAATTAAAGTCGCCCTCATCGGAAGCGTGTTTATCCAAAAAGAGACACTTGTCAATAACATTTCAAAGGAGCTCTACGAAATTTCCTGGAACATCTCCATTAACGATCCGATGTTTCAGCCCGCTTATGGAGCTGCGTTGATGGCGATGAAAAATGTCAGAGTTGAAATTAATGAAGGTTTATTGGCAAATTTAAAAAATTCCATTCAAAATTTTGTCGACCTTAACTGAAATGCATCCGTTTATTGAAACATCAGCTAAAAAAGAAAAACTGGTCGTCGGGCTGATGTCCGGGACCTCGATGGATGGGATTGACGCCGCGCTGGTAAAGATTGGCAATAGCGGCAGCGATACCCAACTACAGTTGATGGAATTTATCACTCACCCGCTGCCGGCGGAACTGATAACCAAGCTGATAGAAATTTCCCAGCCTTTTTCAGGGTCAATCGATGAAATCTGCCGGTTGAATGTTGTCGTTGGAGAATATTTTGCAGACGCAGTTTTTTCCCTTTGTGGGGCGGCAGCTATTCCGATAGAGCAAATTGATTTAATCGGTTCCCACGGTCAGACAATACGCCATTTTCCCGGCTCAAAACCGCTGTTTCAAAAACAATCTCGTTCGACGCTGCAAATCGGCGATCCCTCGTTAATCGCCTGCAGAACCGGCGCCGTAACCATCGGGAATTTTCGCAGCGCCGATGTTGCGCTCGGAGGTCAGGGGGCGCCGCTGGTCCCATACTTTGATTACCTAATGTTTCAATCCGACAGCCTCAATCGGGTTGTTTTAAACATTGGCGGTATTGCCAATATCACAGTTTTGTCGAAAAACAGGGCACAAAACGATGTTATCGCCTTTGATACCGGTCCTGGCAACATGGTCATCGACCGGTTGGTGGAAAAAATCTTCGGTAAAAAATATGATAAAAACGGGGCTATCGCTGGCCAGGGCAGGGTTTCCGAAAAGTTGCTCACTCAATTGCTAACCCATCAATATTTTAACAGGCTGGCGCCCAAATCAACTGGCAGAGAAATGTTTGGCGATGATTATGTGAATGAACTTTTAGAATTGGGTTCGCAATTCAAATTGACGCACCATGATATCGTGGCAACAGCCACTGCGTTGACAGCCCACACAATACTAAAAGGGGTACAAGTGTCCGGATTAACCCATGAGCATGTGGATCAGTTGATTGTCAGCGGCGGTGGAAGCCACAACCAAACCCTGATTAATATTTTAGAATCACTTTTCAAACCAGGATCAGTTTTGCTGGCAGACGATTTTGGCATCCCGGTTGACGCCAAAGAAGCCGTATGTTTTGCTGTATTGGCAAACGAAACCATCGCCGGCAATGCCGCCAATTTACCCTCGGTAACTGGAGCGCAACGGAAAACAATCCTGGGCACAGTCTGTTTTCCTTGAAATAACATTTTGTAAATCGATATTGTTACCGCAACAGGTGAGAAAAAAATAGTCAGATTTATTCAAAGCAGGCTACGATATTGAGTAAACAGAATCGAAAAGCGCCTCCGTATTCAATGTTGGCGACTATTTATGATGAGGTGATGGCTCATGTTGATTATGAAAAATGGACAAATTATATTGTGAGCCTATTTGAAAAATATGACAAAAAACCGCAGTCTATCCTTGAACTATCTTGTGGAACCGGCAATGTCTTGTTAAGTTTAACATCAAAAAAGTACAACATTTTTGGTTTGGATTTATCCTTTGAAATGGTAAGGATAGCCTACGAAAAAGCAATTACGCGAAATATTAACATTAATTACTTTCAGGCAGACATGACCTGTTTTTCTTTAAAAAGACCGGTGGATGTTGTTATCTGCCTTTACGATAGCATTAATTATCTGGACGACTTTAGCAAATGGCAGCAATTATTTGACAACGTTTATGATGCGTTGGTTGAGCAGGGACTGTTTATTTTCGATATTTGTACCGAGAAAAATTCGATGAAATATTTCAGCAACTACACAGAGACCGGGAGCGGCTCTAGTTTTGAGTATTTGAGAGAAAGCAGCTACGATCGCAAGCAAAAGATCCATCAAAATCAATTTACCATCAAATTTGATGGCGATGATAATCGCTATATCGAGAGCCATCAGCAGCGGATATACACCATCAATGAAATACAAAATTTTATATCACAGTCACACTTTCAGTGTCTTGACGCTTTCAATGGTTTCTCGTTTCGCAAAGCCGATGAAGAAGCGTTGCGGGTTCACTTTGTATTAGAAAAAGCAAGTTTAAATGATTGAATTATCAAATGTTAAAGCATTTTATCCGGGTGGTGAAGGACTGGAGCTGGTCAATGTTACTGTCAAACCTGGCGAGTTTGTCTATTTGATCGGACCCAGCGGCGCCGGAAAAAGCAGCGTGCTAAAACTCATCTATATGGACATTAAACCACAATCTGGTTTTGTAAGGGTCAATGGTTTTAATTCGCTGAACATGAAAAGGAAACAAATACCCCTTTTGAGGCGAAAATTGGGAATTATTTTTCAGGATTTCAAATTGTTAACAGACCGCACCGTCTTTGAGAACGTTGCCTTCACCCTGAATGTCACCAACAGCCGCCAACGGGATATTAAGCGAAAAGTACTACGCGTGCTGGCTGAAGTCGGACTTCGGCACAAGGAAAACAAGATGCCCCATGAATTGTCGGGAGGTGAACAACAGCGAGTCGCCATTGCACGCGCATTGGTTAATGAACCAATAATTCTGTTGGCGGACGAAATCACCGGAAACTTAGACCCGCTATCAGAGGAAGACATCATTAGTCTGTTAGAGAAAATCCACGCCAAGGGAACAGCAATTCTAATGGCGACACACGACAATAGACTGGTACGCGGGAAAAACCGAAAAATCATCCGAATTGAAAAAGGACGAACCATCAATTGATTACAGGTTATAGATACGCAATCGTTGAGGGATTCAGAGGACTAAAACGGGCAAAATTTTCCACCTCGATTTCAATTTTTACAATTTTTCTCTCACTGGTGATAATTGCGGTTTTTCTGATTTTTATTTTAAATGTTCACTGGATTGTAGCTCAGATTCAGTCGCGAATGGAGCTTGAGGCTTTTATTGATAATTCCTATATTCAGCCTCAGATCGATCAACTATTACTGCAAATACATGAAATCGAAGGTGTTGAGGAAGTTCGTTATATTTCGAAACAGGAAGCCGCAGAAATTTTTCGCGAGCAGTTTGGCGAGGACGCATTTAAAATTTTAGAAGATAACCCTTTGCCGGCATCCTTTCAAATCCGGCTAAAACCGGAGTATAGATCATCAGAGCCGACGCAAAACATCTTTAGCGAAATCCTCAAATTGGATGGGATCGATGAAATTATTTATCGTCATGATTTGCTGATGATTTTAGAAAGGTACATGCATATTTTTTTGGTGGTAATTATTGTGATGGGCAGTTTATTGGCATTGAGTTCAATGATTCTGGTGTCGAACACTATCAAGCTTATAATTTATTCCCGAAGAAAAACCATTGAAATAATGAAGCTGGTGGGCGCCACTCGCAGTTTCATTCGCCGGCCTTTTTTGATCGAAGGCATTGTTCAAGGCTGTCTGGGAGGTGGATTGGCTGCCCTTTTATTCTACCTGTTGTTTAAAATTATCAACATTGAAATTCCCAATCTTATTTTTGTTGATACCAGAATTTATTTGTTGCTGTTGATATTGGGGATAGTTTTGGGGTTTTCGGGCAGTGTAATCGCACTGCGCAAATTTATAAAATATTAACACCGGTACAAGTTCCCAAAATATAATATTCACCCAAATCAATGATGAAATTTTACTTGACAATAGAGTTAAAAATTGCTATCTTCAACTTGTAATAAAGTAACAAGTTAAATTAAGTTTAAATGAAACAATCTGTCAGATCATAAGGTTGTGAACAATGGCTTCAGCGTGGCTAACATACAGAGAAAATTCAATTTTCGGCTGTCTGGTCAAAAATTTCGTTCGTACAGCCTCGCCAATCGGATCAGCTTTTTTGGCGCAAACCATACAAAGTAGTATCAGTCCGGCGACAATACGAAATGTTTTGATGAATTTGGAGGATAAGGGGCTGGTCCTTCAACCCTACACCTCTGCCGGTAGGATTCCTACCGACGAGGGTTATCGTTATTATGTTAATGATTTAATGAAGGTCGAAAAGCTGACACCGACTGAAAAGCATATCATTGATCAGTATCTGCGAAAAATACATAACGAAGATGTTCAAACGATTTTGGACAAAGCGTGTAACCTGTTGTCAGAAATATCAGATCAGTTGGGCGTTGTGCTTTCTCCCCAATTTTTTCAGGGAAAATTTAAAAGGTTAGAGTTGATCAGCCTGAGCGATGAAAAGCTGCTGGTGGTGATTTCAATATCTTCGGAAATTGTTAGAACGATCATGATGGAACTGAAATTTCAGATCCCACATAATAAAATTCAAGAGACCGAACGAATTTTAAATGAGCGGCTTTCGGGATTGACGCTCAAAGAAATAAAAGATTCGATCAAAGTTCGGATGAGCAACGTAAATTATGGTGAACCGAAATTGATCAATCAATTCACTGAAAAAGCGGATGAAATT
>DSAU01000288.1 GCA_011046315.1 bacterium | reverse complement strand
TTTATTTAGCCAATAGCGGCAGGGCAATTCTTGCCGACGCTGCCCGCAGTTCGCTGACCTTATTTGATGCTCTTGGATCCATTGTGAAAGTTATCGACTTATTTGAAAATAACATTTATGACTACGAGAAATTCTTAGGCTGCACCATCTGTGAGATCACGGAACAGTTGGTGATCGTTGCCGAAAAAAGTCCCGCCACGTTTGATCCCAGTTCACAAAAATACATCTCTGCCCAACCCGAGTTGATTGGGCTGACGTTTGATGGCGACCAAATCTGGCGCAAGCCATTGGATTTCTGGGCTGCGTCCCGACTGGCAGTGTCTCCGGAAGGGAGATGGATTGTGGTCAGCGGGTCGAATCGTAGCCAGTCGGGAGAGCTGAAGTTCCAAACCCTGGTGATGAACTCAAGTGGACAGGATAAATTCTCCATTGCGGCGCGATGGAATCATTTCAGTTTCAATAGTCAGGAAAATCGTCTGCTGTTAGCCGATCGCGACCAAATTTATCTGGTCGATTTGATCAGTCAGGATTTTCAAAAAATTGATTGCGACAACCGCAAAATTATTACCACGGTGCTTTTGCCATCAGATGACGCCCCGGTCGTGATGATGGCAACGGTGGAATTCATCCGAAACAGGTTCCAATACAGTCAGCCCGAACTGCGCAAATATCACTGGAATCGAACTTTGTTATGGCAATTAAAAATTGATGACAGATTGTGTTACACGCCGTCATTGTTCATTGATGGTGAACAACTTGCAGTTGGATGGAGCAACGGATATCAAATTTACAGGTTGACTCGTGATTAAACAAATATCAGTCAAATTACTCAAAGCTGTATTACTGATCAGTATTGCGATGGTTTTACCGGGAGTGCTGGCAGCGCAATATTCATGGCCGGTTACGCCACTGCACCAGTCGCAGGAGCTTACCGGGACTTTCTGTGAATATCGCGACACTTCGCCCGCGGGTCATTATCACAACGGCGTGGACATTCCGAAAGCCGATGGCAGCCCGGTTTATGCTGTCGCCAACGGGGTGATCGAAAGAATTGTCGGCGAAGGCTCCAACGCTTATGTGCGAGTCGGCAGATTCGCCTACGTCCATATTCGTCCCAATCCGGGGCTGCGGGAAGGAGACTATGTGGTGGCGGAACAGACGGTGTTGGGGACGATCCTTTCGGGACAGGGACATGTACATTTCATTGATGGCTACTATAATTCAGAGATAAATCCGATTCGTCCTGGCGGCGGATTAACGCCTTACGATGATCCATGGCCTCCCAAAATTACCAGTGTCAGATTTTTCCAGGATAACAGCGAGCTGGAATTTCAAAACAATCGGCTATCCGGAAAAATCGACATCGTGGTTAAAGTCGAGGAAAGAAACGGGCCGCCGCATACATATAATTCGCGTCTGAATAACGGCACCTATTTTTTGAGCTACCGGATTCTGTCGGCTGACGGTGAGAGCGTGGTTTATTCACCAGTGCACTACTTTCAATTTGATCGCAAACCAGCTAATTCAACTGTCCATAATGTTTTTTTTAAAAAATATTCTTCCACATCCAGCCATGTTTACATAGTCACCAATCAAATTGTGCGCAATGATTTTTGGGACGCAGCGCAATTGTCGCCTGGTAACTATCAGGTGATGGTCTATACAAAGGATACCCGTGAAAACGCGGATACAGTTTACGTCCCGGTTGAAATTGTAGAGGAGGATGTCACCCCGCCCGACGCGCCGGTTTTGAAATACGTTCGACAAACTCTGGGCGGATTTCAACTGGCCTGGTATCCCAATATTGAAGATGATCTGGCAGGTTATCGTCTTTACTATTCGTATGATAATGTGAATTGGCGTCAATTGACGAGTGCGAAGAATATTCCGGCAGATAGCGTCACCATGACTTTTTCAGCATCCGCCTTGTCTGAAATCTATTTCAGGTTGACCGCGCTGGACAATGCGCCCATCCAAAACGAGAGCCAACCCTCAGCTGTTTATGGGATAAAAATGCGCGATGCTGACGCTGCTAATTATCTGTTGATCGTGGATGGGTTTGATCGAACATCAGCCAGCGGCGGCGAAAGCCATGCGTTTGGTTTTACTTACGGGCGTTCGACAGCCGAAGCCGCTTTTCCGTTCGATATGTGCAGCAACGAAGCCGTTGTAGATAGTTTTGTGAATTTAGCGTCCTATTGGGCTGTCATCTGGTTCACCGGCGATAAGGGGGAGGCAGATAAAACCCTTTCAGCGGAGGAGCAGACGCTTATCGGTTCGTTTCTTAATGACGATGGAAGGCTATTCATATCCGGCGCCAATATCGCCTGGAACCTGGATCTGGACAGTGATTGTTACAGCACAACAGAAGCGGATAATGCTTTTCTGAATAACGTTCTCAAAGCGGATTTTGGTGGAAGACTGGCATTGCCGATAGCTGTTTCCGGCTCGGCTGGCGGAATATTTGATCGCATTGAATTGTCGTTAACTCAAGATTTGCTCGCTATGGATTCCACGGATGTGATAGCGGTTCGTTCTCCCGCAGTAAGCTGCTTCGAATACAATTCAGGCCAGGTCGCCGGTTTGTGTTGTGAAAATGCTGAAGGCGGCAGACTCATCTATTTTGCATTTCCCTTTGAAACGATCGCATCCGATCAGCTCAGAACTGATGTGATGTTCAGAGCTCTGGGTTATTTGCTATGGATTAATCATGTGCCGCATGAAGATGAGGCTAATGCGGAGAGCAGCCTTCTGCCCAAACAATTTCAATTGGAACAAAACTTTCCCAATCCGCTAACCACATCGACATTGATCCGTTTTCATGTCCCTGAATCGTCAAAAATCCGTCTCAAAATTTATAATGTACTCGGCCAATTGGTGCGAGACTTTGAACCTCGACAATCTCTCCCCGGAATACATGAATGGCGATGGAACGGAGAAGACCAGCGGGGTCAACTTTTGCCCAATGGAATCTATTTTTACGTACTCGAAAGTGGGAACACCAGCTTTGCGCGTAAGCTATTGCTGATTAAACCCTGATTAAAATTGAAAACCCAGCCGCGATTCATCACACAGATTTTTATCTGAGAAATCTCCGAAATCTGTGGTTGCTTTTTATTAATTAATTCGCGAAGCCATGTTCTTACCCAGCAATATCCGGTCATGTTTTACCATCTGCCCTGAGAATTGTGATTATGAAATTTTCCAACCAGAACATTTTTTTGGGAATTTGGTTAAATGAGCAATATCGTGAATATTTTCCCCTTTTAACGGACAGAAAGTGCGACTTCATGAACCCTGAATTTTTACCAGTAAATAAGGCAGATGTTGATAAAAGAGGGTGGGATCAACTCGATGTTGTCATAGTAACTGGCGATGCCTATGTGGATCATTCTTCCTTTGGCGCTGCTGTAATCGGCAGAATTCTCGAGCATAATGGATTCCGGGTCGGCGTTATTGCCATGCCGGATGTGGCTGACCCAAATTCGATCACAACTCTGGGCAAACCGCGTCTGTTCTTCGGTGTGACATCGGGCAATGTAGATTCCATGCTGGCAAATTTTACCGCGTTCAAAATGCGGCGCAGCGACGATCCTTATGCAGCAGGTGGCAAAGCCGGGCATCGTCCCAATCGGGCGCTGATCAATTATTGTAATTTGATCAAACAGGTTTATAAAGACGTTCCTATCGTGATTGGCGGGATCGAAGCCTCGATGCGCCGTATCGCTCATTACGATTTCTGGAGCAACCGGCTGCGACGTTCGATGCTGGAGGATACGCGCGCTGATGCGCTGGTTTACGGCATGGGTGAAAAAGCCATCGTAGAGATTGCCGATCGGCTTGACTGCGGCAAACCGCTTGCAGGCGTAGACGGTACTGTCATTGCCCAAAAAAAGCCGCCGGAGGGCGCGATAATTTTACCGTCTGAAGAGACAATAATGGCGTCAAAGAACAGCTTTATCGAATTCTATCGCCAATTCTACCGCTATCAACATAGAGTTTTGGTGATTCCCGCCGGCGGTCGCTTCCTGGTTCATTATCCGAGGGCGCCAATGACGACCGAAGAATTGGACGAAATTTTTCGTCTGCCATTTACCCGGTTGCCTCATCCCCAATATCGCGAAACCATCCCTGCCTATGAAATGATCAAGGATTCTTTTATTTCACATCGCGGCTGTGTGTCCGGATGTTCGTTTTGCGCTTTGACATTGCATCAGGGTAAGCGTATCGTCAGCCGTAGTGCGGAAGCTGTTTTGTCGGAAATTGAACAGCGGGTGAAGCAACTGGATTTTAAAGGACATGTTAAGGACATCGGCGGTCCTTCGGCGAATAATTATCAATTTAATTGCAGGCTCGACTGGAGATGTAATCGAGAGAGCTGCACCTTTCCCGAACTTTGTTCAAATTTGGAGCTGAATTCAACTGATTGGCTGGAATTATTAGAGCGAGCTTCAAAGATTCAAGGTGTAAAAAAAGTAACTATCGGATCAGGTATTCGGTTCGATTTATTGATGCTGGAAGCGGATGCGCAGCGATTGCTCACATCACTTATTCGTGATCACATCAGCGGTCAGCTCAAAATTGCCCCGGAACATTCTGATCCGGAAGTACTGCGAGCCATGCGAAAGTCACTGCTTTTTCCATTGGAGCAATTTATCAAAATTTACAACACCATTAATCAACACCTCAATAAAAAACAACATTTGATCCCATATCTGATGTCCTGTCATCCCGGGGAGGGAAAAAAACAAATGGCAGCCATGAAGCTGGTAATGGAGCAATGTTTTGGGATGATCCCAGAACAGGTTCAGGCGTTCATTCCGCTGCCGATGACGCTTTCATCGGTTATCTATCACACCGGAGAGGATCCTTTGACCAGAGAAAAATTTTTTGTGGAAAAGGACGCGGGACGCAGACGGCGGCAACATCAAATATTTTTTAAAAAATCTTGATAGTTGAAAATTGTAATGTTGATATAATTTGAAAACGTTAGCTTTCGCTCGCTGTACGAAAAAATTGATAGTTATTTCAAACTGAACCCGGAGCCAGTAAAGGTTGGTTCTGGTTTAGAGCTTTCGATCGATATATGAGGAGTAGTCCTTTACCTGTCTGCGATAATTTTCCTGCATCAGCGGCGATGAGATCATAAAGTCGGCAGTGGACTTGTTACATGCAATGGGAATATTATAGACCACAGCGATCCGCAGTAATGCTTTTACGTCAACATCGTGCGGTTGCGGTTGCATCGGATCCCAGAAGAAAATCATCATATCGATTTTATCTTCGGCGATCAATGCTCCGAGCTGTTGGTCGCCACCCAGCGGTCCTGATTTCAGTTTGGTCAGATTGAACGTGGATGGGTCGCCGGAAGCCGTCAGTTTAGCCTTCAGTGTTTCTTCGACCATTTTGCCGGTCGTGCCAGTGGATACCAATTGATGACAGATAAGCAGTCGATGGTTCCAAACCACCCAGTCGATCAGGTCCCGTTTGCGATTATCGTGCGCCACCAGTGCAATCGTTTTTTGTCCTTTCATAGTACATACGTCCTTTGTAGTAGAATTAGATTAGCTGTGAATGGA
>DSAU01000183.1 GCA_011046315.1 bacterium | reverse complement strand
TAAATATGGTTGGCTGGTAGTATCTCGGTCTTTGGTTTATCAACCGGGTTTCTTGGAGAAATCTGGTTTATTAGACATCAAACATAGCTGGCTTGATTTAAAATCTTTCTCATCCGTCAAATAATCAGGTTATCAAGCGATGGCATCACTATTCCACCTGTGACAGAAATTTTATATTGGCTGACATTAATACGAAAGAATTCATTTCAAATAAATTTTTACCTTGCTTTTTTTTATAATTTTGATATTATTAACCTCGTGGCTTTTGATATAACAATTGGAATTTTATATGAACCAATCATTTCGTATTGTGATTTCCGGTGGTGGCACTGGCGGACATGTTTATCCTGGCATCGCCATTGCCGGAGAGTTAAAGTGTCGGCTTTCTGATTGCGAAATTGTCTTTGTTGGGGTCAGGCATCGCATCGAGGAAAAGATAGTTCCGCGTGAAGGCTACCGGCTGAAAACGATTCATATTCAATACCTGACCCGAAAATTGAGCCCTAAGATTTTGAGCTTTTTCTTTTCGCTGATCATTGGGCTGGTGCAGTCGTTGATTTTTCTCATTCGCTTTCGTCCTCAGGTTGTTATTGGAACCGGCGGTTACGTCAGCGGGCCTGTGCTCTACGCCGCACATTTGCTGCGTATTCCCACCCTCATTCAAGAGCAGAACAGCTACCCGGGGATTACCACTAAATTACTCGCCCCTCGTGTCAACCGCATCCATCTTGCGTTCGAGGAGACCATTCAGCACCTTCGTGTCAAAGACAGCAGCTTATTTCGCATCACCGGAAATCCGGTTCGACTGCCCAGGGAAAAAATAGACCGCAATCTGGCGTTAGCTAAATTTAATTTGCAGCCTGATAAAAAGACCCTGTTCCTGTTTGGCGGCAGTCAGGGATCAGCCGCATTAAATGAGGCGCTTTTGTCAGCTTTGCCACAACTGTCGCCCGAAATTCAGGTTATCTGGCAGACCGGTGTATCGCAATTCGAAACAATAAAAAAAGGCTGCGATGCGCTTCCGCATTGGATATACTTGCAGCCGTTCATTTACAACATGATCGATGCTTACAGCGCCGCGGATCTGGCGATCTGCCGCGCCGGCGCTATTACCATTGCGGAACTTGCGCAGATGGGACTGCCCGCTATTTTGGTGCCGTTGCCATCGGCTGCCGAAGGCCATCAGGAAAAAAACGCGCGTGTGTTGGTGGATGCAAACGCAGCGCTGATGATTTTGCAGCAACAATTGTCACCAAAAAGGCTCAGCCAGACCATCAGCGAGTTGATTTTTGACGTTAATAGACTGGATAGTATAAGTCGGAATTGTCGGACATTTTACCGTGAAAATGCTGCCGCAGAAATTGCCGACAGTGTAATTGAGCTAATCGAGAAAAATTAAAAATCATTGTCATCCAAAGGGAAGATGAAATCAAAGTTTTGTGTCATAATACCGGCGTATAACGTTGAAAATACCATTGTCCGTGTAATTGAGGGCGTTCGTGAAACAGGGTGCATTCATGCAATTGTAGTGGTTGATGATGGTTCGTTTGATGCAACGGCTCGCCTGGCACAGGCGGCACACGCTATCGTGATTAAAAACCGGAGCAACCAGGGAAAGGGTTACGCTCTGAAAGCTGGTTTTCGTTATGCAATCGAAAACGGTTATGAAGCCGTGATCTGCCTGGATGGCGACATGCAGCATTCCCCTGGCGATATTCGGGCTTTTGTAAATTGCTATCTAACAAAAAATCCTGACATGATCATTGGAAGCCGTATGGGCGATCTTTCGACGATGCCGTGGGACCGACGATTTAGCAATCAAACCACATCGCTCATCATCTCAATTCTCACCGGTGTCCGCATCCGGGACAGCCAGTCCGGCTATCGATTGATAAAAACCAGAGCCCTTCAGCGCATTAGTCTGACGAGCAATCGTTACGAAACCGAATCCGAGCTGCTGATTAAGGTTCTCATGCGAAAATATAAAATCATGCAGCTGCCCATTAAAACCATTTACAATGATCAACCCAGTCATATCCATCGCTTAACGGATACACTTCGGTTCCTTCAAATTATTTTTTTTAGCCTGATCAAAAAGCATTAACAAACTGACTCCAATCGTTCAATTTAATACACCAAAAAATTAACCCAGAGAGGAGGAGCAATGTTAACCGAATATCAAATGTTAATTAACGGGATATGGCATTCGGGGAAAAAAATGATCGAGGTTGTCAACCCATACAATCACCAGGTTATCGGTAAAGTTCCCCAGGCATCCGAACAGGATGTTGACGCAGCCATTCGTGCTGCTCAAAAGGGAGTTGCTGCTATTTCCGCGATGCCGTCACACCAGCGAAGCAAAATCCTCGAGTCCATGTCCCTGTTATTAACACATCAGTGCGAACAAATGGCTAAGTTGATCGCTTCCGAATCGGGTAAAGCCTATAAATATGCGTTGGCTGAAGTTGGTCGAGCTGTGGAAACGTTCAAATGTGCGGCTGAGGAAGCCAAGCGCATTCATGGAGAGACAATCTCCATGGACGCCAGCGAGGGCGCGGAAAACCGGATGGGCTTTTATCTTCGTATGCCGGTGGGGGTGATCGCCGCCATTTCTCCGTTCAATTTTCCGTTGAATTTGGTAGTGCACAAAGTCGCTCCTGCCATTGCCGCCGGAAACGCGGTTGTGCTGAAACCTGCCACTGCCACGCCGCTCACTGCGTTGAAGATGGCAGAGATGTTGATGGAGTGCGGGCTACCCGATGGCGCGCTCAATGTTGTGATAGGCAGCGGCGCCACGGTCGGCGATTGGCTGGTTCAAGATTCCCGAGTCGATATGGTTACGTTTACCGGCAGCCCGGCAGTGGGAAAATACATTATGACTCGCGGTGGATTAAAAAAATATACTATGGAGCTCGGTTCAAACTGCGCGGTGGTTGTTTGCGAAGATGGCGACTATGAAAAAGCTGCGCCGCGATGTGTTGTTGGCAGCTTTGCCAATTCGGGACAGATTTGCATCTCAGTCCAGCGCATTTACATCCAGCGTTCGGTTTTTGATCGATTTGCTGATATGTTTATAGCAGCTAGCAAAAATCAAATCGTGGGTGACCCTCTGGATAAAAACTGTGATGTGGGACCGATGATCAATTTGCAAGAAGCAGAACGCGCGGAACACTGGGTTCGAGAGGCAGTGGAAATGGGAGCGACCATTCTCACCGGTGGCGTTCGCAACGGCGCCATGTTTGAGCCGACAGTGTTGACAAATGTTAAACCAGACATGAAAGTCATCCGAGATGAAGTTTTTGCTCCGGTTGTATCGTTAATTCCCTTTGATGAGTTTGATGATGCGCTGCAACAGGTCAATGATTCAAAATATGGTCTGCAGGCGGGAATTTACACTGAGCGAATTGATCGCGCTTTTCAAGCGATTAAAATGATCAATGTCGGCGGGGTGATGATTAATGATTTCCCCACCTTCAGAGTGGATCACATGCCTTACGGAGGAAACAAGGAAAGCGGTATCGGCAGAGAGGGGTTGAAATATGCCATCGAAGAGATGACTAACATTCGCATGGTCTGTTTTAATCTATAACAGATGCATAGGTTAAATCATTCAGGTTAATTTTCAACCAAATATAGGGAGTTGTTTTGCTGTTAAAAAAACTGACGCTGACGCATTATATCTTTATCGGAATTTTTCTCGGGGTTGTTAGCGGGAAAATATTTGGTGAGGCAATCCTTCCGATTGCTGATCCGCTGGCGAACGTTTTCCTTCGTCTGCTAAAGATGGCAATTATGCCGTTAATTGTAACGTCGATTATTTCAGGGGTTCTCAGTGTGGGTTCTGGACGCGGACTGGGCAGTCTGGGAATCAAGACGTTGTTGTACTATGTGACCAGCAGTCTTTTAGCCATTGTCACCGGATTGCTGCTGGTAAACCTTTTCCGTCCCGGGGTCGGTGCAAATATTGAGTTACAAAAATCGCCGGATCAGGTGGAGGTCGCCGAGGGCAACATCGGAGAATTATTACTGCGAATTATTCCGGAAAACCCATTCAGTTCACTGGCTGAAGGCGATGTGTTGCCGGTTATATTTTTCTGTATTCTATTTGGTTTCTTCATTACCCAATTAAAGGATCCATACCGCTCACAGATCACTACATTCTTTCAGGGCGCGTTTCGTGCGATGCTCAAATTAACGCTTTTTGTCGTCTGGGCAGCGCCGCTCGGTGTTTTTGGTATTAATGCCCGCATTGTCGCCACCACCGGATTTGGCGCGTTTAAGTCGCTGGGTTTTTATTTCCTTGTTGTTTTGCTGGGGCTGATGATTCACGCGTTGATAAACCTGCCGTTGTTATTGCGATTTGTGGCACGGGTTCCACCACCGCGTCACTTCAAAGGCATGCCCTCGGCCTTGATAATGGCATTTTCAACCTGTTCATCGATGGTCACCCTTCCGCTGACAATGAAGGCGGTGACTCAAAATTCGCGGGTTTCAAAAAAAGTCGGAAGCTTTGTGCTGCCGATCGGGGCAACAGTGAACATGGACGGCACCGCGCTCTACGAATGCGTCGCAACAATTTTTATTGCACAAGTCTATGGCATCGAACTGAGCTTGTCGCAGCAATTAATTGTCGTGCTAACAGCGCTATTAGCGTCTATCGGCGCGGCGAGTGTGCCTATGGCGGGACTGGTGATGCTAGCGATTATTCTCAAAGCTGTCGGCTTACCGCTGGAAGGTTATATAATTATTTTAGCGGTAGACCGAATTCTGGACATGTTCCGGACAACGGTTAATGTGCTCAGCGATTCCTGCGGAGCAGTAGTGGTCGCTCGGCTGGACGGTGAGAGCCTGGAGGGAATGGGTGAAGCATTGGCTGAAGAAGACGATTGAATCATGGACAAACGTGCTCGAAGTTTAAATAAATATTAGTTATCCCTTTCATTAAGAAGGAGGCGTCAACATGAATCAAAACATTATCGGTATTATTGTTTCGTTTGCGTTTGTTTTCGCAATCATCCTCATCGCTACTATTATTCAAAAAATATTTAAACTCAGCAATGAATTCAGCAGAAAAATTATTCACATCGGAGTGGGAAACTGGATATTTTTGGCGCTTTATTATTTCAGCGCGTGGTATTATGCTGTCATTGGTCCGGCAGCTTTTATTTTGATTAATTTTTTGTCCTATAAATACAACATCTTCAAAGCCATGGAGCTCGAAAAGAAAAATCCCGGTACGGTTTATTATTCGATTTCATTAACGATCTGCACGCTTTTGAGCTTTTCTCAAACCCCGGCGCTCATATACCCGTTTCTGGGGATATTGGCAATGACCTGGGGCGACGGAATGGCAGCGGTGATTGGCGCCAGGTTTCCCATTAAACAGCTCCGTCCGGGAAAATCCCTCGGTGGTTTTATCGCGTTTTTTGTTTTTACATCGGTTTCGGTTTTAATCTACTTATTGGTGTATAGTTCTTTGCCCACTGCTGATCTGATCAGAATCACGCTGGTCACTGCGCTGTTGGGCGGTTTGATAGAAATTTTTTCAAGAAAAAACTGGGATAATTTAACCGTTCCGCTC
>DSAU01000240.1 GCA_011046315.1 bacterium | reverse complement strand
CATTCGGTGTTTTCGGTGTTTTTGACATTCTGGCTGTGTTTGAAATAGAAAAAATGGGTGAAATATCATTTGCTATTGTTAAAAAAAATGGTTAATTTAATTACCATAGTCAAAAAATTTGAAAAACATTAGATGCCCTTTCCCGGACTGATGTCACCTTTCAGGTAGAATCCGCATGAAAAAAATATCATTTTTGTTGGCAGCGCTTTTAATTTTTGGAGCTACTGCTTTTGCATTGTGGGACAATTTCAGAGATATGGAAACGATGCGGGTGGTTGGCAGTCAGTTGAATCAATTTGTGGGCAAATCGGTGGATCAGCTTTTTGTCTTTTGCTATGATCAAAATCAGAATCGCTGGCAGCAGATTACTCACCAGCTTGATGAAAAAGATGGGGGCGATAATTATTTTATCAATCCAAATCGACTATTAGATCATAATGATGAGCTGTTTTTTATGGCGCGCGATGCGGGCGACAAAGCCTTCAATTATCGCTGGATCGAGGATTATGATTCGAAAAATTATAACCGCTATGAGATTGAAATTATTGATCCGCTGAACCCGGATTATAAAAAATTTGTCTATGTTTATCACTCCACCACATTCATTTCTGCCACAGACTTGCCGGTTTACATGAATTATATAGCACCGACAAATCAAGCCAATGACCAGATAATCGCTGCCGGATATATCGAAGAGCATCATACTAAAGGATTTCCACAGAATATAAAAATTCCCGGTTCCGCCGGCGGCAGCAATATCGATTTTCTCGACCGGCAAAAAGCCAGGGTCAAGGGAACTTACAAAGTTTCTTTTCTCTCATATAATTATAAAATGGATGAGGATGACCTGCAACTTGAGGAAGCGATTAGTTACATCACCGGTCCGATACGTACGGTTCGCGATATCAAATACAAAACCAGCATTGCCGGACTTTTTTCAACAACTGTGGGCACTTTTAAATATCAGTATTATCCCTATCACATCATTTCATTCGGTACCAACAAAACGCTCAGCTCAGATTACGGCATCAAATTGATCCGCCAGTCGTTCGATCTCAATTCCAATGCGATCGGCATGCGCTTTATCGACGATGAGCGCGATGATGTTATCATCGATGGCGTTTCCGAAATTGTAAACAAAAATGTTTATCCGATTCCGGATATTAACTGGTACATGTATAGCGGTGATCCGGGTACAATGCTGATCGTCAATGAATTTGAAGCGCTTTCCGGCGCTACTGCCAGATTTTACTATCGCGATGTGAGCAGCGGCGGCACTTCGGACGGCACCGATGACACCGGTGATGGAAAGAGTTACGGTGATGCAGGCATCCGTTTTGACGGCGACAAAATTCAGGGAAAATTCAGCATCCCCTATACCGCATTTTTTCTGCCGGCAAATCAGACGCAGGCAGACGGTTTTGCTGTTGTTGATAATTACCAGAATCCGCTCGCCGCTCGAATTAACCACCAGTATTATCAAGTACCGGTGGAAATTTTGGTCTCTCTGCCGGACACTTCGATAGCTGCTGGTATCCCGGCGCAAATTCCGATTATTCTCGGAGAACCTCAAGGGGAATCGATTACCGCTTGTCGATTTGTGGTGAAATTCGATTCACAAATCGTCCGCCTGACAGGTGCAACTCAAGAAAATTCACTCACAGCTAATTGGCAGCCGGCAACTTTTTCAATTGAAGCCGACTCTTTGATTGTCGAGGTAAATGGCACAACGCCATTGACTTCAGCCGGGCATTTAATCTACCTGAAATGTTTGCCGGTCGGTGCGGTGGGTGAATACAGCCAACTGAATTTCGCTGCCGCACGACTAAATAATGGCTATCCTTTTACCATCAATATTCCGGGATCAGTTACTATCCTGCCGCCGCCGCAGGTGGCAGTCAGTCTGCCCGACACTTCCTCGCCAGAAACTAGCACCATTGCGATTCCGCTGACAATCGGCGACGTGACCGTGTTGGGGGTGACTTCCTGTGAGATGGAAATTCGGTATAACAAACTCATGCTTTCTGCTGAAGACGTCATTTTGGACGGAACAATCGCCGAAGACTGGATCGCAAGCGTCCACTACAAAATCGGCGCTGTTGTCATTAGCATGAACGGCGAGACCCCACTCGAAGGAGGCGGTCTGTTGTCCCGGCTTCAGTTTCGCGTCTCCGGAAAAGCCGGTGATTTATCCGCTCTGCATTTTCAAAATTTTCAATTCAACGAGGGTATTCCGGTAGCGCTCACCCGTGATGGCTCATTAAGGGTCAGTGCACTGCCGCCGGAACAAATTTCGGTCAGCATAGCGGACACGACAGTTCGCTCTGGAGCCCGGCTGGCTATTCCGATAAAAATATCTTCGCTGGATAATGTTAAAATTTATAATTACCGAATCCAATTGGATTTTGATGGACAGGTATTAAATTTTATCAAGGTGGATACCACTGAAACCATCAGTTCGCTCTGGTCGCTCCCATCGGTTACGAAGCTGGATAATAGTATCACCATTACTGCCTTCGGAACAGAGGCGCTTTCAGGCGCTGGAAAGTTGATTAATTTGATTTTCGATGTGATTGGTTTCGACGGTACCGTTTCAGAGCTGCGTTTTGCAAATATGAGCGTGAGTGCGTCATCTGTTGAGTTGATCTTGCAGAACGGGATAGTTTTTGTCGAAGGTGTTATCCCGGTTGAATTGAGCTCATTTTCAGTGATTTCCGATCGTGATCAGATTCATCTATCATGGACCACCGAATCCGAGCTGAACAATTATGGATTTGAAATTCAACGAAAAACCTCGCCGTCGCTGGACTGGCAATCCATCGGTTTTATTTCTGGCGCGGGTACAACCGCGCTACCGCAATTTTATCAATACACCGATCGCAAGTTAAGTCCCGGTCAATATTTTTATCGTTTAAAACAGATCGATTTTGACGGCGAGTTTGCTTTTTCCGCTTTGATGAGCGCACAGATCAGCGCACCCGAGCGCATGGTTTTGCATCAGAATTATCCAAATCCGTTCAACGCGGCAACCGTGATCGAATATGAAATTCCCGAAAATATCAACCGGGTCACTGCAGTGATCTATAATATCCTGGGGCAGCCGATCCGCCGGTTGATGGACAATGCGTCATTGGAATCCGGTGTTCATCAGCTCGTGTGGGACGGCGTTGACGATTCCGGCAACCGGGTGGCGAGCGGAATTTATTACATTCAAATCAGCGCCGACGATCATCGGTTGAATCGCAAGATGATATTTATGCAATAGCTTTAAATTGACAAAAATTTTTCAGGTTGAATCATGCGTAATTTTATCATCAGACGATTGTTAGCCATCATTCCTCTCTATTTTGGAATAACATTAATCACCTTTTTAATTATCCATCTGGCGCCGGGAAAACCATCGGATTTGGAGGCGCAGATGCGACCGGGGCTGGCAATTGCACGGGAGCGGCTGGAGAAAATTTATGGATTAGACAAGCCGCTTCACCTGCAGTATTGGAACTGGCTAAAACGGATGGTGGTGTTTGATTTTGGTCATTCTTTCAAAGATCATCAGCCGGTGCTGGACAAAATTAAAGCCACCCTTCCCAATACGATCATTCTCAGTATCGCATCGTTGCTATTGATCTATCTGATTGCTGTGCCCATCGGGATTTTGTCAGCGGTGAAGCAATACTCAATTTTTGATAAAGCCTCCACTGTGTTTGTATTCATCGGGATGGCGATACCCAGTTTTTGGCTGGCGCTGTTGTTGATGATGATTTTTTCGGTCAAGCTCGGCTGGCTGCCGATTTCGGGCATGCACTCACTGTTGTTTGAATTTCAAGTCATGTCATTTTGGGAAAAAGCCCTCGATTTAATCCGGCACGCAATTTTACCGGTGGTGGTGCTCTCGTTTTCCGGATTGGCGTGGCTCTCGCGCTATACCCGCTCCAGCATGTTGGAAATCATTCGTCAGGATTATATTACCACTGCCCGGGCAAAAGGGCTGAGCGAGCGGCAGGTGATTTTTAAACATGCGCTGAGAAATGCGCTGTTACCCATCGTTACGATTTTGGGATTGAGCCTGCCGGGTTTGATCAGCGGCAGCGTAATCGTGGAAACAATTTTTGCCTGGCCCGGCATGGGAAGGTTGGCGTATCAGGCGGTGTTAGCCCGCGATTACCCGCTGATCATGGGGACTTCTGTGTTTTCGGTGTTCCTGCTGTTGTTCGGAAATTTACTCGCGGATATTGTTTACGGAATCGTTGATCCGAGGATCAAATATGAATAGCCATCAATCATCATCGATGTTGAAAATTTTTCTCACCCATTATGCAAAAAATAAATTGTCAGTGGCGGCGGCGATTGTTATCTTGTTGTTTTCGGGTGCAGCGATTTTTTGCCCTTTAATCACCCCTTATGATCCGGATGAAATTGATCTCGCTCAAATCTACCAACCGCCGTCGGCGGAGCATCTGTTTGGCACTGATATGAACGGCAGGGACGTTTTCACCCGCGTTCTCTACGGCGCCAGAATCTCGATGAGTGTCGGTTTTATTTCATCGGGACTGGCTGGATTGATCGGTGTGTTGATCGGGGCGTTGGCAGGATTTTTTGGCGGCAGAATTGATAATTTGCTGATGCGATTGGTTGATCTCATTCTTTGCATACCATCGTTTTTCCTGTTGTTGATGGTGATTGCTATGTTGGAACCCAACATTTACAACGTGATGATCGTAATTGCCTTGACCAGTTGGCCCGGACTGGCGCGAATGGTTCGGGCTGAAGTGCTCTCGGTCCGGGAACGTGATTTTGTACAGGCTGCCATTGCCCTTGGCATTGGTCGTTGGCGAATTATCTGGCGGCACATTATCCCCAATGTGATGGCGCCGGTTTTTGTAGCCATAACTCTGGGTGTGGCTGCGGCGATTCTGGTGGAATCGGGACTTTCTTTTCTGGGATTGGGCGTCCAGCCGCCGACGCCGAGCTGGGGCAATATTTTAGCCCAGGGTCGTTCCGTGATGCAGTTCGCCTGGTGGATGACGGTGTTCCCGGGGTTGGCCATTTTTATTACGGTGTTGGGATATAATTTAATCGGCGAAGGATTACGCGATGCGCTGGATCCGAGATTGCATTAAAATCGATTTCCCGATTCAATATTTTATCGCAGCTAAAAACCAGTTGTTGTGAATTGAACACCAGAGCTGCAATGAATTGTATTCAACAGCTTTTGGTTTATTCAAATATTTTCAAATTTGGGTGTTCTTTTTATGAATAAAATAGCAGTTTGGGTGTATCATTTTTTGACTGGTGATTGCTAAAATCAGGTCAGGTTTTATTTTAGAAAAACGATCAAAAAACCCAGGAGAGAAAAAATGTACACATGGTTTAGAGTTCTATTGAGCAGGTGCTTGATATTGTTCTTGTTGCTGTTACCAGCGGTTCAACCTGTTGCTGCGCAAACGCAATTGCTGAAATCCGGAACCATCTGGCAGGGTGCGATAGATTTTTCATCAATGGAGCTGCGAATTGTTTTTAAAATTCAGCAGGATCCGGGAACCGGCGAAATCAAAGCATCAATGGACAGCCCGGATCAGGGCGCAGCCAATAT
>DSAU01000242.1 GCA_011046315.1 bacterium | reverse complement strand
GTGTATTTATCAGCATCATATTGCAGCGCATCATCCATGTTGGTAAAAGTCCATTTGGGTGCTTCCGGCGAGGACAAATCCAGTGACGTGTTTACCTTCTCGTCAAAGTCCCATTCAGAAGCATACTGTGGTTTGTGCGTTTCATCGGCAAAACTATAGGCAACCGAATAGTCCAGCGACATATTTCCGAATTTATGAAGCCCACCAAAAGAATACTGCTGCTGAACCAACTCTTCAGTACGATATTTGTGACTGCGGACGATTCGTGATTTTTCAGTTAATGTACCCTCAGGATTTAAATAATCTCCTTTGTCAACTCGAAGACGGTTTTCACCCCGGTATTGTTCTTCATCAAATTGACTGAACAATGCCCGCACGTTCCATTGATGATTATTTGAGAGACGATATTCCAAACCTCCACCGATTCCGTAACGTGCGAAGGTGCTGTTATAATCCATTAATGTAACATCCTTCAGTGCAAAAGGAATTTTGTTGTTATTGATATCTTCTTTGTTGTCCCACCGGGGTTCGGTATTGTGTGTGCCGCGTGTTTTTTGATCCCAATTAGCAGTAAAAGTAACTCCGAAGTTCCGATTCTCTCCAAACACATTGCTGAAGTTAACCTTTCCCTCCCCGATGATTTTGCCATCAATTTCCGCGTAGCCGCTCCCCAATCTGACATCGATTTGTCTGCCGGGATAGTCAAATGCACTTCGGGTGACCAGATTGATCGAGCCGCCGATGGCGTCGCCGTCCATGTCTGGTGTCATTGCCTTGACAACTTCAACAGAAGCCAGATGACTGGAACCGATAATGTCCAATTGAGGATAGCGTTCTTCGGTACGGTTGGACGCGAGCTTCTCTCCGTTCACCGTAATAGTATTCAGGCGAGCATCTGTACCGCGGATCAGGGCATACCGTCCTTCTCCCAAGCTGTTTTGAATATAAAGTCCGGGAATTCGTTTAAGTACATCAGCCGTGTTCTCATCAGGGAATCGCTCTATCTGTTCCTGAGAAACCACATTTTGAATATTGACAGCGGTTCTTTGTTGACTAAGCGCTTTTACCTGTCCTTGTCTGAGACCTTCCACTACAACCTGTTCCATCTCGATATAGCTGACTTTTAGGGCAATATCTTGTCTGGTTGTCTGGTTGGCAGTTACGCTCACCTCAGTTGAAAATTCTTCATAGCCGATGTAACTGACAGCCAATGTGTAATTTCCCGGTGGAACATTGGCGATTACAAATTCACCGTCGCGACCAGATGCAGTGCCAAAATTGGTACCTTTAAGCATGATATTCGCGCCAGGCAAAAATTCTCCAGAACCGACGTCAACGACCTTTCCAGTGATGCGTCCTCTGACCTGGGCATTCAACTGAAAAAAGAGCGACAGGGTTAATAAGATTAATAAACCCAACATTATTTTTTTGTTCATAGCTTTGACCTCCTCGTGATTCGTTTTTTTGAGAGGAAAAATTGTTTGCAAACCTAATGATTTTAGCAAATAGATTTAAAAACAAACAAAATAAACACCTGATTTGTTGTTCATCACCTCCTATCAGATTTTGTTGTACATTCGATTAATTTAGGTTTTACCTTAAGTATCACCACCTCCTTTCTTAAGTTTAATAATAAAGCGCAATTAATATCATAACACATTATTTTATAAAATATTGAACATTCGGGCTATTGTTCTTCAAAGAATATAAACATCCGCAATCTTCCGCAACAAACGTCATCCAGATAAATTTATATTCGATCACCTGGCTACAGTTCTCAATTTTATAAACATTCAACAAGCTTTTCCTCAATTCAATTATAAATGCCATTTTTTTACCGCTGAACCCTTGCCGACCCCCCACTGGCGAATGCTTCTACTTCTGCTAATTTCGCCATAGTCGTATCGCCGGGAAAGGTCGTTAAAAGTGCGCCGTGCGCCCAGCCAAGTTTCAGGGCTGCCTCGGGTTGAAGACCTTTTATCAAACCATAAATCAACCCGGTAGCAAAACCATCACCACCACCGATTCGGTCGAACACATTGAGCTCTGTTCTCGAACTTTGGAATCGCTCACCACAGTACCACAGAACAGCTCCCCACTCATGCAGATTGGCTGATTTGACTTCCCGTAAGGTGGTGGCAACGACTTTGATGTTCGGAAATTGTTCAACTACTTTATCGATCATATCGAAAAAATTTGAGGTGTCAAATTTTGATTTTATAGAAATCTCAGGTCCAGCTACCCCCAGACCAGTTTGCAGATCCTCCTCGTTGCCGATTAAGACATCCACGTTTTCAACAATTTTTCGCAACACTACCTGAGCCTTTTTCAGACCACCGATCGGCGCCCATAATTTTCCGCGGTAATTGAGATCAAAAGAGATCATTGCGCCAGCTTGTTGAGCTGCCCTCATAGCTTCAATAATCAGCTCTGAGGTTGTCTCTGAAAGCGCAGCGAATATTCCACCCGAATGAAACCAGCGAACGCCTTTTGTAAAAATGTCATTCCAGTCAAAATCTCCGGGCTGTAACAGGGCTGCGGCTTCATTTGATCTATTGTAGAATACCACCGGCGGACGTACGCCGTAACCCCGGTCGCTGTAAACTGTAGCGATGTTGGGACCGTTCACACCGTTGTGCTCGAAATGTTTGAAAAAGGGCTGAACTCCCATTTCCCGGACACGGTTCTGCACCAGTTCGCCTATACCGTAGTTTACCATTGCCGAGACGATTCCGGTTCTTAATCCAAAGCAATCTGATAGATTGGCTGCCACATTATACTCGCCGCCCGAAACGTGAATATCCACCGAACGCGCTTTTCTGAATGGCACCACACCCGGATCCAGACGATGCACCAGTGCGCCCAGCGAAAGGAGATCTAATTCGCACAAATCTTGCTTGATATTAAGTTTCTTCATTTATTCTTTTCCTGGTTGATTATCGATGCTAAATATCTGTTTGTTTAAATCTGTCTTTAAAAACCCACAGTCCCAGCGCTGGATTGGAGATATAAAAAATTTCTTCACCATCCTGCATTAGGTTGTATCCCTCTGTTAAAAATTGTGGATCATATTTTTCCAACATCGTATTGAGTTCAGCATAGTTGAAGTTCACATCTTCAATCTCTGTTTTGGTCAAAAAACCCGGACAATAGGTGATTGTAAATCGATTTTCGGATGATCCGTGAATCAAATGCGCGGCAACGCACAGATTGTTTTTCAGGTCTTCATTATCTCGGATCAGTTGCAGGATTTCGGCGGTGGTTCGATAACCATATTTTCTAATCAGCCGGTCGATTTCCGGATCCTCGCCGAACGCTTTTACGCCGGGCGCAAGGACAATCAGTTCGCCGCCATCAGCGATTGCCATCCGCGTCCGATAGATGCTCTTGTTTCCCAGCCAGCAACTCTTATATTCAGCCGGATCCAGGTAGACCACTACTTTTTCTAATGGTTCATTCAACATCGTAACATTAACCTGCAACGAAAGACCGGCTGCCTGCTCAAAACATTCCACATCATCACCAATGTAGAGCCCCCGTATCGCCAATCCACCACGGTTATTTTTTTCGACCACAGTCAAAATATAAATGATGGGAAGGTGCGTGGCAAAATGGTCAGCAGCGAAATTCATCAGTTGCCGCACCGGATTGATCGCCCTGCCCATGATCTGCTCGATCCCGATGACTGCGCTTAAAAAATGACTCTTATGAATGCCTTCAGCTCCACCGGTTCCGACAAAGATATTTTTATTGTAATTTGCCATGCCAATTACCTCATGCGGCACCACCTGACCAATTGACAGAATTAAATCGTGTCCGCCTGCAGCGATCAGGCTGTTTACCTGGGCAGGCCAGGAGTATTCTACTGCCCCGTTTGAAATCTTTTTGACAAAGTCAACTGACACGTTGCCCAGTGTGACGATGTCATTGCGCCAGTCATGCACCCTGAACAGAGATTTGGGAATTTCACCAAACATTTGGTCGATTTGCCCTTGACTCATCGGTGAATGGGTACCCAGCGCCGGTAAAATATCAGACAAGCTCTCTCCATAATAATTCCAAATCATTTGCGTCAACGTACCGGCAAAGGAATAAACGCGTGTATAATCTGGTGGAATTGCCAACACCTTTTTTCGTGGACCGAGTTTGTTCAGGGCTTGAAAAAGACCGGAACGCAAATCGTCATAGCTCAAATTGGTATTCACAGAACCTTTGGCATATAACAGCACGTTTATTTCCTTAGAAAGTAGCTCGTTACCAAAACATTTATCAATTTTCAACAAAGCCGATGTTACGAGTAACAGCATCAGCTCAGTCAGGTTATAACCACTGGCTATGAAAAAACTTCCCCTGTGGTTGATCGACGCGTTCGTAGCTGTGTGCACCGAAATAATCACGTTGTGCCTGCAGCAGGTTCGCCGGCAACCGTTCGGCGCGATAGCTATCATAATATGCCAGCGCACTGCTAAACGCAGGAACCGGAATTCCGTTATTGACTGCCACAGCGATTACATCACGCCAGGCAGACTGGGTCTGGTCAATTTTGTTGGTGAAATAATCGTCCAACAGCAGGTTGGGCAAGTCTTTATTGGAATCATACGCTGACTTGATATTATCGAGGAACCGGGCGCGAATGATGCAGCCGGCTCGCCAAAGCAGTGCGATATTGCCCGGTTTCAGGTTCCAGCCGTATTCTTTTTCCGCAGCGCGCATCAAATGAAATCCCTGGGCATAGGAACAAATTTTCGAAGCAAACAATGCCTGTTGAATCTTTTCGATGAACTCCTTTTTGTCACCGTTAAAAGTAGAACCGGGACCGGTAAGATGTTTTGCTGCCGCAACCCGTTCCTCTTTGATCGCACTGATGGTTCTGGCAAAAACGGCTTCAGTAATAGTTGGCGCAGGAATTCCCAAATCCAACGCTACCTGACCTGTCCATTTGCCGGTGCCTTTTTGTCCGGCTGTATCCAGAATCACATCGATCATGGGTTTGCCAGTTTCGCTATCTTTCTTTGCCATAATAGTACTGGTAATTTCAATCAAATAGCTTTTCAATTCCCCCCGGTTCCATTCGGCAAAAATTTGGTGCATCTCGTCGGCTGTCAGCTTCAATAGTTTTTCCATTAAAAAGTAGGCTTCACAGATCATTTGCATGTCTCCGTATTCGATACCGTTGTGCACCATCTTCACAAAATGTCCGGCGCCGCCGTTGCCCACCCATTCGCAGCAGGGTGTGCCATCTTCCACTTTTGCTGCAATCGATTGAAAGATCGGTTTCACCAAAGGCCATGCATCGGGGTTGCCCCCAGGCATGATCGATGGACCCCACAATGCGCCTTCCTCGCCGCCGCTGATTCCTGTGCCAATGTATAAAATTCCACTGGCAGCTAATTCAGTGTTTCGTCTCTCTGTGTCTTGAAAATAGCTATTGCCGCCGTCGATTAATAATCTCCCTTTGAAAGATAGGGCAATAATTCTTGAATCAAATTGTCAACTATTTTACCCGCAGGTACCATCATCAGTATTGTCTTCGGTAAATCCAAAACAGAAATAAATTCTTTTAACGAGCCGACAACCGTCATTTGCTTTTCAGAAAATTTTTCTCGAGAAGTTTTCTGTTTTGCCGTGTCC
>DSAU01000547.1 GCA_011046315.1 bacterium | reverse complement strand
TTTCACCTCAACAATTTTATTATCGATGTTTTTGACCAGACCGGCATGTTTCTCACTGCATTTACCACCAAATTCAATATCAGCGACTATAGTTTCACTTACTCCGGCAGCGCTCATCCGGCGCTCATCGTTTGGAAATCGGATCAACAACGCTATCGGCGCCTGTCTTCTCAAAATATGATCATTGGCTTTGAAAAAACCGCCGCCAATAATTTTTATCAGGAACGAATCAAGTTAAATCCGGGTGATCGACTTTTTCTTTATACTGACGGCATCGTTGAAGCGGAAAATGAAAATCAGAAATCTCTGGGAGTCGAAGGTCTCATCCGGATGTTTGATGATCTCAAAGGGGCGCCGGCAAAGATCATGGTCGAAATTCTTATGCAGCGACTCGGCGAGCAAAAATACACTCAAGTGCGCGATGATATTTTTTTAATTGCGGCTGATATTTTATAATGATGATTATCAAGTCCTACCGGCTTTTTAATTATCACCCTTACCAGAATAATTAAAAGAGGACGCGCCATGTTGGTATTAAATACTACCGGTTCGAAGACAGCTCCTTACACTGTCATTGCGATGCCGCTTCAGCTGGTGCAGCAATCTTATCATAATAAAGAGAATGCTTCGCTCTCCGCCAACTGGCAGGTTGCTTGCAATACCAGCCAAGGACAATTTAAAGTCTTTTTCGGACAGATTCTAAATAAGCATTCATTTACCACCTGCTTCATCTGGCTATCTTTTGTTATCATATTTTTAGCTGGGAATATTTTGGCGCAGGATGTCATCGCAAATCGCGCCATGGTCAGTTCTGCCCATCCGGTCGCAACCGAAGTTGGTATCGACATACTGCAAACGGGTGGAAATGCTGTTGACGCAGCCATGGCGATGGCGTTTGCGCTTTCGATCGTCGAACCGAATGCATCCGGCATCGGCGGCGGCGGATTCATGCTCATTAAAATGGCGAACAGCAATCAGGCAGTGATGATCGATTACCGGGAAATGGCTCCCGGCGGCGCTGTGCAGGACTATTATTATCAATCTGAAAACAGTTTTGCCGAACTGACACAGGATGGACCTTATTCAATCGGCGTACCGGGTTTGGTCGCTTGCGCTGATACCGTGTTGCAAAAATATGGTTCGATGACGTTAAAACAAATTTTGCAACCTGCTATCCGGTTGTTCCAAACCGGAGTCGTGGTCAGTGAAAATTTGAATTCGATGATATTGGATAATATTGAGAAAATTATCCAGTATCCGGAAACGGCGGATATTTTTTTTAAAGATATGTTGCCAGTCGAAGCCGGCGATACTTTAAAAAATCTGATGCTTGGCAACAGCCTGTCTGCTATGGCAGAGAAAGGAGGGGAGAGCTTCTACCACGGCGAGATCGGAAAAGCCATTGTTGACGGCGTTCAACAAGCCGGCGGGATTTTAACAACGCAAGATTTAAAAGCCTACGCTGCAATGATTCGAATGCCAGTTCAGGGTGAATATCGTGGATATCAAATTGTTTCATCATCCCCGCCTTCGGGAGGCGGAACGCATTTGATTCAGTTGCTCAATATGATGGAGCTGTTTGACGTGCAAAAGTTGGGACATAATTCCGCAGATTATATCCACATTTTCAGTGAAGCAATGAAAATAGTGTATGCGGATAAATCTCTTAACACAGCAGATCCGGAATTTTATCAAATTCCGGTGGATACGTTTCTATCCAAACATTACGCCCAAAGGTTGGTTGCAACAATCAACTTTGACAGTGCGCGATTTGATTACGCTCCAAAAAACTTAACCCGGCGCGAATCCAACAGCACCTCTCATCTTTCAATAGTGGATGAAGCGGGCAACATCGTCGCGCTGACGCAGAGCATCAATAGTTGGTTCGGGTCCGGAGTGACACCGCCGGGAACCGGGATTCTGCTGAATAATCATTTGAACGACTTTGACAGCAAACCCGGAATGCCAAATTCGATCGAACCCTACAAAAGACCGACCAGCAGCATTGCACCGACAATCGTGCTGTTGCAGGGAAAGCCTTTTATGACGCTCGGAACGCCGGGGGGGACGCGAATTATCAGCGCCTTAGCTCAAATAATAATCAATGTGATCGATTTTGAAATGGGGATGGATCAGGCCATCGAAGCGCCGCGCGTTCATTGTCTCCACAAAACACTGCACGTTGAAGGGAGGATTGAGCAAAATGTTGTTCAAAAATTGATCGAGTTGGGGCATCAAGTGAAACTGCACGCTGATTACGACAATTATTTTGGCGGCGCGCAAGGTATTTTAATCGACCCGATAAGCAATCGATTATACGGCGCCGCCGATTCTCGACGCGATGGAAAAGCTATCGGGTTTTAAAATAACAATTGTTTGGGAGGTCTATATTGAAAATCAAGATCATTACAAATGTGATTCTGCTGGTTTTGGCAATGGCTACTATTTTCTGTGACAAAAAAATTGACAGTGAGGCGTTAATGATGGAGATGTTTAATAAAAAAAATGTTAAAATTGTGGTGACGGATTCCGGTCTTGGCGGGATGTCGGTAGCGGCAGATTTAGCAGCAAGACTGCCGAAAAGTGGTGTGTTTCAAAATGCGGAAATTATCTTTTTTAACTCACTATTTCACAATAAAAGCGGATACAACAGTCTGGACTCTGAAGATGAGAAAATCCGCATTTTCGATATCGCACTCAATTCAATGAAAAACAAGTATCATCCGGATTTATTATTGATCGCGTGCAACACACTCTCCGTATTGTATGATAAAACGCCTTTCTCCAAAATAGCGGATCTGCCGGTTATCGGCATTGTTGCAACCGGCGTTGATCTGATCCATGAACAGTTCAATAATACACCGCAAGCAACCGCGATCATTTTTGCCACTAAAACCACCGTCGCGTCGCAATACCACAAAAAGATGCTGATTGATCGGGGAATTGATGAAAGTCAAATTGTGCTGCAGGCTTGCCATAAATTGGCGGGCAGTATTGAGAGGGGGGCAGATAGTCCGGAGACGGCGGAGCTCATCCGGAAATATGTCAACCAGGCAATGTCAACAATTGATGCGGATCACTCCATTTTTGCCAGTCTCAATTGTACTCACTACGGATATTCTATCGAACAGTTCAGAGTTTCCTTCGCCGAAGCCGGCTATCCCGAGGTGACAATAATCGATCCAAATCCGGAAATGGCTGATTTTCTTTTTGATGAAAAATATTTACATCGATACCAGGAAACAAAAGTGTCGGTTAAGGTTGTTTCCAAAGTCAGTATCAGTGATGAGAAAAAGGATTCGTTGGCGCCGTTGATCCAAAAAACCTCTTTTGCCGCTGCTGAAGCGTTACGAAACTACCGCTATGATGCAGACCTGTTTGACGCAAAATTTGATACGACTCAATTGAAAGATTAGCGATCAATTCAATTGATTTAAAATTCAGGTTAATGCAGAACTGCCAGCCCCACACGATAGGCGCCAAGCCTTCCGCGCCATTTAATACTGAAAAGCAGCATGGGCATCGTACCGTGGAATATTTAATGCTTCAAATGCTGTTTTGATTAGCTTGCAAATCAATCACTTTCCGCTTTAGCAGCACCGATTTCAATAAAATATAGAATCGATAGTAAAATAACCAGCGCCACCCAAAGAAATTACGTTGAATTCCAATAATTCTTCGGAAGGCGCCAGTACTGCGAACTCCCCAAAATAACTTTTTGCGGATGATTATTTTTTAGCCCTATCCCAAGCGTCAAAAATAGGTTTAAACAGATCAATTGGCACAGGAAAAATTGTAGTCGAGTTGTTTTCAGAAGCTACCTCGGTCAGTGTTTGCAAAAACCGCAATTGCATTGCCATCGGATGTACCGCGATTATTTCTGCAGCTTGTGATAATTTTTTTGAAGCTTGAAATTCACCATCGGCGTGAATCACTTTGGCGCGGCGTTCGCGTTCAGCTTCCGCCTGCCTTGCTATGGTGCGTTGCATTTCCTGGGGTAAGTCCACATGTTTAACTTCAACCAGTGAAACTTTAATGCCCCAGGGATCGGTATGATGATCGATGATATTCTGCAATTCAAGGTTGATTTTATCGCGCTCACCCAGCAGCTCATCCAATTCCGCCTGACCCAAAATGCTGCGCAGTGTAGTTTGCGCCAATTGGGACGTTGCAAATAAATAATCCTCCACCTCGACAATTGCTTTTGACGGATCCAGGACGCGAAAATAGAGAACCGCATTGACCTTTACCGATACATTGTCTTTGGTAATAATATCCTGCGGCGGCACATCCATGACTATTGTTCGCAGGCTCACCCGGACCACCTTATCGATTAACGGAATCACCAACACCAGGCCAGGACCTTTGGCGCCAGCCAGCCGACCCAGCCGGAAGATAACACCGCGCTCGTATTCGCGAAAAATACGAATAGCGCTCATCAATAAAAATAATACAATAACTCCTATCGCAAATAGGGAATGCATGTTGTACCTCCTTGGTTTAATCAGTTTAGATTTTTTTGACTATTCGGGCATATCATGCTATAATTCATTACAAAATATTATTGCACAAAGGTTCGAAAAATTAATCTATTGATACTATCCCGTCGTTGCGGGATTAGCGCTTAATTATCAGGGTGGTCTGTCGCTATAACTGTTATTTAGTCGGATATTTTCGAACCACCAATTTCAGTTGTTCAACTGCGATTACGATAACGTTATCATTCGCTTTAATTTTATCAGAGCTGGTGGCTTTCCAGTATTCGCCATGGATTTTGACCTGTCCATCGGGTTTGAAGTTATTGATAGCAATTCCGATTTCTCCGATGATGCCCTCTCTGCCGGTGGTTACTTTTTTCCGATGGGTACGCAACGCCATAAAAATAGCAAAAATAAAAAACGCCGAAGTGACAGCCGTAACCGAGATAACCAGACTCAACGGCAGATGAACTGAAATTGAGGGCGTGGTTTTGAACAACATTAACGATCCTAAGAGCATGGATACAATTCCTCCGATGGTTAATAGACCATAGCTGGTAATTTTTATTTCTAAAAGAAACAGAAAAATTGAAAACAGAATCAAAAGAATTCCGGAAACATTTATCGGCAATTGTTGCAAGGCAAAGAACGCCACAATCAAAAAAATACCTCCGAGTACGCCCGGTAAAATAGCGCCGGGATTGGAGAATTCAAAATAAATTCCCAAAAGACCGAGCATTAGCAAAATATAGGCAATTGAAGGATTGGAGATCATGTCCAGAATTTTAAAGCGCAGATTCATTCGGTGTTGAATAATCCGGGCGTTTTTGGTCTGCAATGTCACCATGCCACTATCAACTTCGACTGATTTTCGATCCAACAGCAGCAGCAAACTATCCAAATTGGGACAGATAAAATCAATCACATTAAGCTGCAGCGCTTCAGTTTCAGTGATCGATTCGCTTTGTTTTACTGCCCGTTCAACCCACTCAGCATTTCGCCCTTTTTTTTCGGCGATAGACCGATTAAAAGTCGCCCACCAGTTGGTTGCCTTTTTCACACTGATGTCAGTGGTATCCGTTTTCCCAGCGCCCACCGGATGAGCCGCACCGATATTGGTTCCAGGCGTCATTACGGCAAAATGAGCCGCAATGGTAATGGAAACACCGGC
>DSAU01000395.1 GCA_011046315.1 bacterium | reverse complement strand
GAAAGAATAGTACGTAGTTGAGGAGACAATTGATATGGGAAAACTAGCAATCAACGGCGGCAAACCTGTTCGGACTAAACCTTTTCCGAGCTGGCCTATCTGGGATGAAAATGAAATTCATAATTTAAAAAAGGTGATTGAAAGCGGTAAATGGGGCTCGCTGCACGGCGATCAGGTGAGCAGCTTTACAGAAAAATATGCACAATATCATCAGGCAAAATATGGTATTTGTGTCAATAGCGGCACCACCGCATTGAAAATTGCACTATTTGCGACCGGTGTTGGCGCTGGTGATGAGGTAATTTTGCCGGGTTATACTTTTATTGCGACCGCAACCGCGATCTTAGATGTCGGAGCGATTCCGGTGTTTGTGGACATCGATCCGGAAACCTACAACATCGATATCGGGAAAATCGAAGCGGCAATTACTGAGCGCTCAAAAGCCATCATGCCGGTTCATTTTGGCGGTAGGCCCTGTGATATGGAAAAAATTTCTCAACTGGCGAAAAAACATAAGTTAGTTGTTGTCGAGGATGCTGCGCAGGCCTGGGGTTCTGAATGGAACGGGAAAAAAGTGGGAGCGCTCGGAGACGCCGGTTGCTTCAGTTTTCAATCTTCAAAAAATATTACCTGTGCTGAAGGTGGTATCATTCTCACTAATGATGAACAGACCGCTCAATTTTGCCGCTCTTTCTCAAATTGTGGACGAGTTGAGGGCGGTGTTTGGTATGAGCATTATTATGTTGGCGGTAACTTCCGCATGTCGGAATTCCACGCGGCAATTTTGCACGCCCAATTTGATCGTTATCCCGAACTCAAGCAAAAACGTGAGAACAACGCCAAATTTTTGAATGAAAAATTATCCGAGATTGAGGGCGCAGCTACCCTGGCGGATGATCCCGCAGTAACCAGCAATTCTTATCATATTTACATCTGGCGCTATCAGCCGCAACCGTTCAATAATGTGCCCAAGTCAAAATTTATTGATGCGATGCGAAAAGAAGGCATTTTTCTCAGCCCTGGTTATTCAATCCCGCTTTATGTACAGCCGGTTTTAAAGAATCAGGCATTCGGACCCCGGGGGAGGAAGCTGGACATTGGTGTTGATTATGCTGCTTATCATTTACCCGAAACTGAGAAAGCCTGTTCCGAAGAAGCAATTTGGTTTCCGCAATCGGTGTTGCTGGGTGATGAAAATGACATGCAGGATATCGTTGATGCTGTAATTAAGGTGAAAGAAAATAGTGCTGAATTAGGTTAAAATAAAAATTATGCAACATCTCAATCTTGTGTCTAATATACCAGGTTTCTCCAAGAAACCTGGTATCTAAACCAAAGACTGAGGCATTACAAAGCCATAAAGAAAATACTTGACTTGTTGATATTTTCTTTTTATATTAAAATCAAACAATAATCTGGGTAACAAATTTCAGGTTGATCATGATTAAGAATTTCTCCGCTATCAATTATTTTTTTCTGTACTATTATTTTATCCATCGCAGAGCGATAGTGGGAGGGATATGACCTTGGCTTAAAATATAGCAAAGAGAAATCAATCGACCCGCTATCGTAAAAAAAATAGCGGGTTTTTTTTATTTAGTCATTTCTCTCAGATAAATATTCACAGTTATCCCGTTTAGGAGTGGCCATGAACCAAATTGAACAATCACGTCAGCGTATCGACAGCATCGACCGGCAACTATTGCAGTTGCTCAATGAGCGCGCCGAAGTTGCGCTGCTAATCGGAAAAATAAAAAAAGAGAACGGACTTCCGATTTACGATCAAAGTCGAGAGGATGAAATTTTATCCAAACTACAGAAGAAAAATCGAGGTCCGCTCAGCAACGGATCGATTGTAAAAATTTTTATGACAATCATCCGGGAAAACAGAAATTTACAGACCCAGTTTATGATGCAGCAATCGGAGGATTAAAAAATGGTCATTATCATGGAGGACAAAGCAACAGAGCCTGAAATTCAGAATGTTGTTGAAAAGATCAAATCGATGGGATTTACTGTTCATCGTTCGGATGGAATCCAGCGAACTGTTTTAGGAGCCGTCGGTGAAAAACGCGATGTCGATAAACGCAATTTAGAATTGCTCCAGGGCGTACGCGAAGTCATCTCAATTACCAAACCTTACAAATTGGTAAGCCGTGAGTTTAAGAAGGATGATACAATAATTCAAGTCGGAACTGTTAAGATTGGTGGCGACAATGTGGTAATTATTGCCGGTCCCTGTGCTGTTGAAGACCGGCAGCAGGTGATGAAAATTGCAGAAATTTTAAAACAAAATTCCGTATCAGCGCTTCGAGGGGGAGCATTCAAGCCGCGAACGTCGCCGTACGCATTTCAGGGATTGGGTGAACATGGATTGATATTAATGCGCGAAGCTGCTGATAAATACGGACTGCTGGTTGTTTCCGAGGTCATGGACGTCAGCCAGATTCCTTTGATGGAAAAATATGTGGATATAATTCAAATCGGTGCGCGCAACATGCACAATTTCTGGTTGCTAAGGGAATTGGGAAAAATCAGAAAGCCCATTTTACTGAAAAGAGGAATGTCGGCGACAATCGAAGAGTGGTTAATGGCGGCGGAGTATATAATGGCCGGGGGTAATTATCAGATAGTATTGTGTGAGCGGGGCATCCGGACTTTTGAAAACTACACCCGAAACACACTTGACATCTCTGCGATTCCGGTTATTCAAAAACTAAGCCACTTACCGGTTATTGTGGATCCGAGTCATGGGACAGGCAGACGCGATAAAGTTAGGCCTATGGCTCGCGCAGCAATTGCTGCCGGCGCTCATGGATTGCTTATTGAAGTTCACCCCGATCCGGAAACGGCGCTTTCTGACGGTGCGCAATCGCTTTATCCGGAACAATTCAATCAATTGATATTTGAATTAAACGATATTGCAAAAGTGTTGAGAAAAAAAATCTGTTAGGATGCGAATGGAATTTAAAAAAATTTGTGTTGTGGGAACCGGGTTGATTGGCGCTTCGCTTATTTTATCTTTTAAAAGAAAAGGGATCGGTACCTTAATCCGGGGCGTTGATCGGGCTGATGTCCTTGAAAAAGCATTGTCCAGTGGATTAGTGGATGAGGCGTTTGAACCGGCAGAAGCGGCTCAGGTTTTTAAGGATTCGGACCTGATCCTGCTTGCGGTTACTATTGAACAGATTTTGGAATATCTTCCGTTGGTTGCTGAATGCGCCGCTCCGGGGACGGTAGTGACTGATGTTGGAAGCACCAAAGCGCGCATTGTCGCATTATCACGGCAATTATTCGGGAATGGAAGACATTTTATCGGCGGCCATCCAATGGCTGGTTCTGAGAAAAGCGGGATTGATGCAGCAGATCCGTATTTGTTTGAAAACTGCTTTTATATTCTGACGCCTTTGCCTGACACGCCGAATCAAGTTGTTGAGACGCTGGCGTCCACCCTGCAATTGATCGGTTCCAAGGTTTTGATCATGGATGAGGAAACCCACGATCGAATCGCTGCGGCTGTCAGCCACCTCCCACAAATATTAGCAGTGTGTCTGGTCAATTTCGTTGAGAAATACAATCGGGAGCAACCCAATTATTTAAAGCTGGCGGCTGGTGGTTTCCGGGATATGACCCGTATAGCATCCAGTCCGTTTGATCTGTGGCAGGACATTTGCAAAACCAATTCACAAAATATCATCGAGCATCTTGATGATCTGATTCATGAACTGGTAGAGTTTAAAGAATATTTTTACGGTGATGAATTGCGCCACCAGTTTGAGCGCGCTGCGCGAACACGATTGTCGATTCCAAAGGATACCAAAGGGTTTCTCAATCCTAATTACGACATCAGCCTGGTCGTCGAAGATAAGCCGGGAATCATCGCAGCCATTGCCACGGCTCTCGCCAGTGAAAACATCAACATCCGCGATATTGAAGTGCTGAAAGTAAGGCTACTCGAGGGTGGAACGCTGCGATTGTCGTTCGAAACTGAACAACAGCGGACACAAGCAGTAAAATTGTTGAGCGATAAGGGATTTTTAGCCAGGAAAATTTGAAATGAATGTTCAGATCAAAAAAGCACATCGGCTATCCGGAACCTTGCAGGTTCCCGGCGATAAATCAATTTCGCATCGCGCCCTGATTTGTGCAGCGCTGGCCAAAGGGCGATCCCACATTCTGGGGCTGGCGCATTGTGAAGATGTTAACAGCACCATTCGTTGTTTACAAGACCTTGGCGCGATAGTTATATCAGGAAAAACCGACACCACTGTTGAGGGAAAAGGAGTGCTGGGATTTAAAAAGCCAGCAAAAATTTTAGACGCAGGCAATTCCGGCACAACGATCCGGTTGCTTTCCGGTGTCCTTGCCGGCCAGCCTTTTGAGAGCCAGATTACTGGTGATGATTCATTACGACAAAGACCCATGGCGCGAATTATTGAGCCGCTGCGGTCAATGGGAGCACAAATTAGCGGAGTCGATGATCAATTTGCGCCGCTGCTGTTTAAACCATCAACCCTTAAACCGGCGCTGCATCGATTAAAAATCGCCAGCGCCCAGGTGAAATCCTGTCTTTTATTGGCGGGATTATACGCGGGCGCAACCACAGTGATCGAGCCAGCACCATCCAGGAATCACACCGAAATTATGCTCGATTATTTAGGCGTGCCGATAACAGTCAACGGAAATATGATTTCCGTCAGAAAATGTGATCGGATTCAATCAGAGATTATTCGAATCCCAGCCGATATTTCAGCAGCGGCTTTTTTCATGGTTGCGGCGACGATCGTTCCCGATTCGGAATTAATGTTAAAAAATGTGGGATTGAACCCGACGCGAACCGGCATTATTGACGTATTGAAGTCGATGGGGGCTCAAATTCGGCTTCAAAATTTGAGGAAATGGAACAATGAAAACATCGGCGATGTGCTGATTCGATCCAGCCGATTAAAAGGTATTAAAATCAGCGGTGAAACAATTCCACGAATTATCGACGAAATTCCGGTGCTGGCAGTGGCAGCGACTCAAGCCGAGGGCGAGACCATTATCAGCGATGCCAGAGAACTCCGTTTCAAAGAAACCGACCGAATTAGTGCGACGGTGGAAAATTTGACAAAGATGGGATGCGCCATCGAAGCCAGATCAGATGCGATGATCATCCAGGGGAATCAAAGTTTGAACGGTTGCTCACTGATGAGTTTTGGGGATCATCGCATCGCCATGTCGTTCGCAGTCGCTGGATTAGTTGCTGATGGCACAACCACAATTTGGAATGTCGAATGTTGTCATATCTCTTTCCCCGAATTTTTTGAACAATTGAGGTCTCTGGTCGATGGATAAGGCGGGTGTAAAAATGCTTGGCGTGATTGGTGATCCGATTTCCCATAGTCTGTCGCCGGTTATGCATCAATTCATTTTATCCAGAGAACAACTGCCGTATCAGTATCAAGCTTTTAGAATCAAACCGGCGCAATTAGCAGTCGCGCTTTGTTCGCTCAAAAAACAGAATTTTAGCGGAATTAATGTGACCTTGCCGCATAAACAAGCCGTGATCCCTTTGCTCGACAAGATTGCTACGGAGGCAAAGGCGGTTGGCGCTGTAAATACTATTTTGTTTCAAAAACATGGCATTATTGGGTTTAATACCGATGTAAAGGG
>DSAU01000517.1 GCA_011046315.1 bacterium | reverse complement strand
TTGATGGGGAATGCATTTTTTATAAAGACAATGAAAACGTGTCCTGCCGCCAGATTTAAAGCGTTTTGTTGCGCCAGACTTATCAGCTCATCGTCATTACCGGACCAGCGTACCAGCCGTTTTTCCGAGGCTTCGCAAAACGCCAGTCCAAATTTGATTTGCGGTGCCGAATTCACCAACGCCTCATGAATATCTTCGACGGTCTTGATAAAATGCGATTGGCCCAGGATCAAATTAAGCTGATCCGGATTCTCTATTTTTAATGTTTTCAATTCCATAAAACGCCTCTTCTGTAACTATACAGCCCACGAAACACACCAAAAACACGCGAAATATTTTTTTGTGTATTTAGCGTGTTTAGTGGGCTCTGAATAGATACCCTCTTTTTAATACTTGCCACAGAGATTTCATCGAAAAAAACTGTAGCCAAATATCCATAGAATGAAATTTTCTGAGTGGCTAAATTAATCAATTTACCCATATAAGTCAAGTCTTTTGTTAAATATTTACATCAAATATCGTCATCATTACAAAAACAGCTTGATTTTTTCAGGATTTTATTGTACCATAAATTTCAAAATACGGAGATAAACCTATGGTTGTGCTTTGCCATCAATTGCTGATTTTATTGCTGCTTAACGCTACTGAATGGAAAGCGGAAAAAACTGCTTCCACTGTAGCCGATCGGAAAAACCTGTCCATTGATGGTTATTCTGAAATCTTAAATTATAAAATGGAATATCTTAATTTACATGTCGCCAATTTAAATTTTTCTCAAAAAATGGACACGGCTGCCGGGAAGAATTATCTCAATGTCACAGCAAAATCTACTCCTGGTACGCAACTGCTGTTCAGTGTGGATAATTATTACCAATTGGAGATTGACCGGGAATCGTTTTTGCCGTTGCGAATTGAAAAGCGAGTTTGTCAAAAAAATGTTCTCTATAATTTGATTCTGAAATTTGATCACCAAAATCACCGGATTGCAAAAGATGATTCTATTGAGTGGGCAATCCAGGAGCCATGTTTTGATTATTTTTCCATGCTATATTTTTTGAGGGCAAAATCGCTGGATCAAACAGACACGGTGAAATTATTTATCGATTCCGAATTTTTAATTTACAAGGTGAACGCCCGGTTTTCAAAGAATCAACAAACGATGACAGTTCCTGCGGGGCGCTTTAAAGTGATACCGGTACGGGTGACCTTTGAAAAAACCAATAACGAGCAGCGCCCCTGGAAAACGGATCTGCTGACCAATCGACTGGCGCAATCCGGATCGACGCTCATCATCTGGCTAACTGCTGATGAGCTGAGAATCCCTGTTAGGTTGGAATATGAGCGATCCATGTTAAAGACTCAACTGGTTCTGAAGTCATTTTTTTTACAAGAGTAATATTTTTAAAATGTGGTTTTTTCTCATGCGGCTTCCATCGAATGTCTCGTCCTGTTGCGGAGGATCTTTAATTCGCGATGAAACCAATTTTGTGTAATTATTACATCACCTATCGTTGTAACAGTCGCTGTCTATTTTGTGACATCTGGAAAAGACCACAGCGATCAGATTTGGCTGATTGTAGCTTGAATCATGTCTACCAAAATCTTCGGCAACTCAGGTCCGCTGGTGTCAAATTTGTTGATTTTACCGGCGGGGAGCCGCTGCTCCATTCCCGGTTGCCGGATATGTTGATGTTCGCCCGCAGCTTGGGAATGATTACGTCGGTTACTACCAACTGTTTGCTTTATCCGAGCCGGGCGGCTGAGCTTTCCGGCAAAATCGATTTGCTTCATTTTTCACTGGATGCGCTCGATGAATCGGAATATCAGGGCATTCGCGGAGTGGCAGGATTAAAAAAAGTTTTACAGAGCCTGGACCTCGCTGAAAAACTGGGAAAAAAAGCAGATCTGCTGTTCACCGTGACCAATGAAAATTATCGTGCGATTGATAAACTGATCCGTCTGGCTGCGGAGAGGAAACTGATTCTGATTGTGAATCCGCTGTTCAATTGTTCTTCGCAGCAGCGGTTGAGCCTGTCGGCGCTAAATTATGTTGAACAGTTTCGCAGCGAACGCTATGTCTATATCAACCGGGCATTGCACCGACTCATCCGGGCCGGCGGAAATGATATCGAGCATCCACGTTGCCGTTCGGTTGATTCCGCCGTCGTTATTTCGCCGGATAATAAATTACTGTTGCCGTGTTTTCATCATCAGCGCGCAGCCATCCCGATTAATGATAGTCTGGAACAAATTCTGAAATTGCCGGTTGTAAATTCATTCAGGAAAAAACAGGGAAGATTTCCCTCATGTCAGGGATGCACAATTAATTGTTATTTTGATCCGTCGTTTCTTTACACGGTGGATGAGTTTTTCTGGTTAAGCCTGATTTCAAAAATCAAATATGCCCGGGATAAATATCTGCCCTAAGTAGTGGGAGCGCCATGATCAACATCAATCCGGAAATATTGTTGCCGGTTTTTTTGTACGCAGAGACGCACTATAAATTCAAAGCCATCTACAGCCGGTTGTTTCAGCGGGAAGCTGAGCTCATTGCTGATGCGCCTCACCGGATTGAACCAGGCCAGCCGCTCCCCATTTTGCTGTTGGTGAAAGACGCACAGCTTTTTCCCATCGGATTGGAGCGGGTTTCGATTGTTATGTCGAACAATCAGCGGACGATCCGCCGTGAGTACCAATTCAATCTGAAAATTGAGAATACCAAATTTTGGTGGCATATCATTGAGGAGCAGTTGCCCGAAGATTTTGTCGGCGAGTTGACGGTGGATGTTATTTTCCGGGTTACGGTTCGCCACAAACCAAAAGTGTACCATAATGACAATTATCGCATTTCATCTCATCTGCCGCTGAAAGTTTTTCGATCGAGCCAACCGCTTCCCAAATTCAGCGGTTGGTATTTCGGGGATTTTCATGTGCACAGTAATTTTACCGAGGATATGGTTGAGTTTGGCGCTCCGTTGGACGCCACAGTCAGGTTGGCTAAATCGATGGGATTAAATTTTTTTGCCGTAACCGACCACTCTTATGATCTCGACGATTGTGAAGACTCGTGGCTTGACAACGATCCGGATATTCATAAGTGGCGCCGTCTGCTTGAAAATGTAGCAATATTAAATCGAAGCTATCCGGATTTTGTTGTGCTGCCGGGTGAAGAAGTTTCGGCGGGTAATTGTCTGGGGCAAAATGTGCACTTGTTGGTGATTAATGATCCCAAATTCTATGAAGGCAAAGGCGACAGCGCTGAGCGCTGGCTGAGGTCACGTCCTGACCTTTCGATTCATCAAATTTTGGAACAGCTTGATCCTGATGCGTATGCCATAGCCGCTCATCCGGAAATGCCAGTTCCTTTTTTGCAACGGTTGTTGATTCGCAGGGGAAAATGGCGCCACAAGGATTTTAATCACCCCTTGCTGCAGGGCTTTCAAGTGTGGAACGGAGAACCGGATCAGACTTATGCTTCGGGCAGCACATTGTTGCCTGAGTTGCTGCTCAGTGGAAAAAAAATCAGTCTTATTGCTGGCAATGATGCTCACGGCAATTTCAACCGCTTTCGTCAAATTGGCTTTCCTTTCTGGACATTCCGTGAATCGGAAAATCAAATTTTTGGAAAAATGCGTACTGCTGTAAAAGTAGAGGGAACCCTGAATGTTAAAACGATCATCGATGCTCTGAAGATGAATCGAACAATTGTCAGCAATGGGCCTGTTATTGATATGCATATTCTGATGGCTTCGGGCGAAGCTGTGGGGATCGGAGCAGATGTGAAGGGAAAATACCAGGCGTTGGTCATTCAGGCAACATGCTCTGAGGAGTTCGGCGCGCTAAGGCGGGTTGAAATTCTCTGTGGAAATTTGGATGCAGCTCAGGAATATTTACTGATGCAGTGGAACAGGTTTGAAAACTGCTATCAGTTCGAAAAAAAAGTCAGTTTGGATTTGGCGCATAACAGATGTTATTTAAGAGCTGAAGCAATTGCTGAGAATAATTCTGGGCAAATCCACAAATGTTTGACAAGTCCGATTTGGGTCGGCGGGTGAGTTGCGTCACAATATGCAACCATTGATCTATCAAAACGCTGCATTTTATGGGCAGGGACGCAAAAAAACCGCTTGCATTTTTAGCTCTATTTTGATATATTAAAATAAAAGTGGTCGCATTGGAGTTTTGTTTAATAAAAAGGTCAAGTAAAGCAAGGCGCAAGATCGTGTCATTTAACAAAGAAGAATATCAAATTTCCAGCTTTTTGAACGAAATTACTGAAAGGCAGATTGCGTTTTTAGACCAGGAAAACACAGACGGTGAAAGCTGGGACTATTATTGTAACGGACAGGTTATCAAAGCCACTGTGTTCAGAAACACCATTTCCGGTTCGGTGCGAGATTTGTTGCAGGAGTTTGAGATAAAAATTTCGGTTGACGACAACGAAATTCACTCGTCATGCTCTTGCGGCAGCAAGGAAGCAGTGTGCAAACATGTCATTTCCTTTCTTTATTCCTGGGTTCGTGATCGCGAGGGTTTTGTCAACGTTGCTAATGTCATGGAAAAGTTACATGATATGGACAAGGGCGAATTAATTTTATTGATCGAACGCATGTTGGAAGATCAGCCTGCTAATGTTCGATATATGAAGAAAATTGACTACGAAATCGATGAATACGATTTTGATGATTTTTCCGAATAGCAGTATTCGGGCAATAGATTTCAGGATAGGGCGGAGGGCGTTGAATTTTTCCCAACTGGTTTTTTCTGATCGCATGCAGTTTAAACCATAGTTGGGACATTGTTTCATAATTGAGACTGCAAATTCCCACTAAACCATTCCGCTTTCCATGTTATATCGACCAGTTGATATATCTATCATATTTTACAGCATTTTCAAAATAATGATGCTAAAGCGTTTCATTGGCACTTTTTTTGTTGTGAACAATCATAATCAAGCTAACAATTTATCTGCTGAGGTAACAGAAAACTCATACGATTTAACCTGAAAACACGAAATACAATTGGGCATGAGAGCATCGATGATCAGACTTCGGTTTCGGCAATGGAAGAATGCAACGGCGATTATTTTATTATGTTTCCTTTTTAGTTACCCACCATTATTCGGTTTTGATGAAGATTTATTTCCGGTTCCGGAAATCCTTAAACCCAACGTAAACTTTTGGGTCAATATTTTTACGCTCTACCACAGCAATCAAGTCGTTATTCATGACGCTGATGATGTAACGGTTGTTTACGCAGTAGTGGATTATGATGCCCGGTTTATTGACCTGGAAGAGAATCCACGGCAAAAATGGGATCGGGTGGATGAGGTGAAACAGAAATATTTGGATATACTTCTGCTGCTGGCAGAAAGTGACAGCATCAATCCCATGCTGTTTAGCGCCAGACATCGCTACGTCTATAATCTGTTTTTGCCGGATGCCACACCGCAGCGGTTCAGACGAGCGGCTAAAAACATTCGGGGGCAGCAAGGGCTTCGAGACCGTTTTCGCGAAGCATTAATTCGCTCCGGTCGATATATGTACCACATTGAACAGGTATTTGATCAGCATGGTTTGCCGCTGGAGTTGAGCGCCTTGCCGTTTGTTGAATCTTTGTTCAATTACAAAGCCTATTCGAAAGTCGGCGCCGCCGGAATATGGCAGTTTACCC
>DSAU01000490.1 GCA_011046315.1 bacterium | reverse complement strand
TTCGTATACTCTCACCATGAAATACCTGCTTTACTACCGGGACGGGTTTCTGAAGAAATTTCCCCTGGATAAGGCGGAAATCACCGTGGGACGCAGTTCCGCCAACGACCTGATCCTGGAAGAGAAGTGCTTAACTGCTCAGCGAATTCTTAATGCATAAAATCGGTTGGCTTTCATTGAAAGGCTGAGTTATTCCGCGTTATATTTAATTTCCAGGTCTCCAAAAAATAGGATTCCTTTTTTTCTATCACCAGGATTGTCAAACCATTGTGAAATGCCGCAAATTTATATCTAGGAAGGTAACTCATTCCGATTGGTTGAAGTTCTTGATTGAAGACCAAAGTCTCGTAACCCATTTCATCCTCTCGATAAGTAGTGAGGAACAAGTTGTCTTCTTCATCCGCTGCTATTTGTTGGATTGCCGGCAGGTAATCGGGGATATCGAAGTGATTTTTGCTTGATCCAGGGTATCTTTCCGAAGCCGCTCTGATTTCATTCATAATTTCCTTACGAATTCTTTTTGTCATTCGAATTCTTCTCCCCGGAAGGAGTCCGGTATTCGCATAAAAGCGATTCATCTCTGTGCTGAATGCCTTTACTTGGAGTAAATTATGATCTGGTGCAACAAATATTATTTTTCCGCCCCGCACAATCAAGGGTTGTGAATAATCTTCTAAGCGGATTTTTTGTTTTTGCGTAGCCTTCGCATTCATTTTCATTTTCGCTAATGAAAAGATATTCTTGTTGTCACAGAAAAAATATTTCAGCCACAGTGTTTTATTCTCAATTTCGTAATCATAGCGTAATCCGATCAACTTGTTTTCAGTTAGAAGATCAATGACTTTTCCTCCGGAAAGAGTAGAATGCTGAACAAGAATCTCTTCTTTCATAAAATGACCCGATATGTCATACCAAAGCACGCGACCTCCAGGACAATTCACCCCAACAAGGCTATTTGTTACTCCCATGGAGACGGGCTGACGGATTTCTCCGGGGCCCTCGCCCTTTTTGCCGAAAACAGCGGTTACCATGCCATCGTTTATTCGCGTTATTTGCAGGGTATAGGCATCCATGATAAATACATTCTTTCCATTGACGGCAAGCATTTTGGGCTTAAGTATTTCGATTTCCTCCAGGTTTAGTGAAAAAACCTGTTCAACTGCGGTTTGTGGAATCGCCCCTATAAGTAGGCCGATTATCAGCATTACAAGTCTTAAGGTTACGTTTTTATGACCTATTGTAATTAACCGAGCCTCCTCAATGCGTCCATTACCACAAAAATGAAAATTTGCCATGATATCCATGCTCCTAAAACGATCGGCACCGCTGTACTCAGACTGACCTTAAACAGATTGATTAGCCCGAAAACAAGAATGAGTAACCACCATAAGGCCGGAACATTGAAACCTGATAACAGGTGTTTAGAGAACAGTGGCAGGGAGGTGCTTTTTACAAACAATTCCGGACCCAGGTAAATAATTATGTCTTTGCTATCAACAACGGCGGCCTTGCTCTTAAGATAATATATTACTAAAGTCAAAACCTGTATGAGCAAAAGAATAACGCCGGTTCTTACAACCAATGATAAGATTTTTCGCCAACAATTTTTTTCTATTATCAGTCGCATACCTATCCAGAGGATGAATGCAATGAAGAAGAATCTGGACACAAAGACCAGAATGTGCAGTGTCTCACTGACAGCCCAACTTTTTAGGTTATTTGGGAACAATTCCACAATAAAGCCTTCAGGAATAATCTTGCCAACCATACTTCTAATGCTGCCTTTTGTAAAAATATCCAAAAGAACTGAAAGTATGATTAAAACAAAAAATGGCCGATAAAAATGATTTGAGCATATCATAATCCTTGAGTACAGTAATCTAGGAGAAAAAATCGATAAATAAAAATCTTTAATAGATTCATGAAAAGAAGGATTACAAGCATTCATGGTAAGTTGGTAAATTCGATAAAGACTTCATCCAAAGTGAGATTGTGGGGATGAACGCTGGGATCAACGTCTAAATCCCGCAAGATAGTTGCGAGGTTTTTGCGATTAATAATAATGCTTTCACCATCTGGAACCTCACTTCGATGAATGATCTCTTTAACCTTGGAATGAGTGTTTGGTGGAATAACAATTTTAAGCCAGTCTCTTGTAATCGTGGTTTTCTTTTCATTAAAGCGGATCTTGCCATTATCAACCAGTATGATTCTGTCTGCCAAATTGCTTACATCCTGCATGTTTTGGGATGAGAAAAGCATGGTTGCTTGATTTTTTTTATGAATACGCTGGATCTCATCAAGAAGCAATCGACGTATTCTTGGATCTAAGCCTGTTGTTGGTTCATCAAACAGGAACAGCTCTGCATTGGTGGAGAGAGCAAGGATCAAACCAAGTTTCACTTTCATGCCCTTGGACAATTCTTTAAATCTCATGTTTTTCCTTAGTTGAAATTTATCAAGTAGAAGAGAAGCCTCCTGCCAGTCCCATTTGGGGAAGAAAGAAGCATAGAAATGCAGGATATGTGAGATTTTCCAATGACGATAAAAATTTTGCTCCTCAAAAACAACGCCGGTTCTTTCTTTAATTTGGATTTCCTGTTTGATATGATCCATGCCGAATATTGTCACTTTGCCTTCGTCTGCTTTAACGATGTTCAATAGGATATAAAGAATTGTTGTTTTCCCTGCTCCGTTTGGACCGACCAAGCCGATGATTTCACCGGCATCCACAAAAAGGTCCAAACGTAAATGAAAATCTCCGTACTTTTTTCCGATTCCTTCCGCTTTAATTATCTTCAAGTAAGTCTCCTGAATGCCGTAAAGTTGCAATAAAGCTTATTCCCAAGAATAAAAGCTATTGTCGCAATTGCTACAATGCCGGCAAATGCGGTTCCAATAAAAAAATCCGATTGGCCAATGAACTCTATTGCCGCTTGAAATAAAGCCTCAGTTTTCCTGAGGTTCCTTGTTGCAGCGTAAATAACCATAAAAATTGTTATATGTATGAATAATTTCACGTAAGTTGAATCACAGAAATTGAAATGAAACGCAAAGCCGACCACAGAGATAAAACAAAGCAGAATGAATGTAGCAATTAATTCGAAAAAGTTCCAAGAAAAACTCATTCTCAAAAAAATGGAAATGAACAATGTAAATGCGATTGGGAGGCAATAAAACCAAATTACGTTAAGTGAATTCACTAGTTGCGCCGAAATATATATAGATTGATTATTGATGGGTAGCCCTTTAAGGTTTCTGCTTGTTCTTTCGTTTTCTTCAATGGTTACCTGAATGATTGGAGTATAGACAATAGACGTTAAACAGATAGCTGTCCAGATGAGAAAAACGTTTTTTGTCAAAAAAACCACCATCGCCAATACACTTAGTGCAGTTCCCATCAATCCAAAAAAGATCAAATGGAAGCGCAAATTAATCATATCCTTAACAATCAAGGAATATATTCCAGGTCGCATAGTTTCTACTATTGCTTGTTATTTCATCATTTGATATGCCCATTTTGAACAATAAGCTTTTTTTGCAAGTAATACCATTATTGTTATCAATAAGGGGCCCGTAAAAGCAATCAGCATCGCTACTGTTTTAAATCCTGTAGAAAGGCAAAATCGCCTTATTTCATCAAGAGAAGGATCAACCATATACAGTGCCGCAAACAGGAACAAATACGGCTGGTTTTTCAGTATTTTACAGTGTTCTCTTTTCATGAATAATGCAAATATCGTTGTTAGGAATCCAATTAAAAAAACAAGCATAGTTGGAAAAAAAAGGAAAGTGACCATGAAATCCAGAAAATCCATTTGAAAGAACTCCGCTACCAACCGAAGTGCGTTCTCTCCTGCCGTTGCCATAACCAGTATGGTTGGCAAAAAGTAGTATATTGTGATTGCAAGTGCAGTGACGATCAGCTTTGAATAGAAGTAGTCTTGGAATCGAATCGGCAATCCTTTAAGAACGATAGGAATCCTGTGTTGCTTGTCTTGCATTATGACGTAAATCGGAATGTCAATAAGTATTATCAAGCCAAACAATATGATTCCCACTATCAGGACAAGATTCCGGAAAAATATTGTTGGAATAATAATGAGAACAATAATAAATAAAGCAATGTACAAGATTGATAAGGGCAATAAGATCCTCAAGTTATTGAACAAGTCGTTTCGGACCAGCTTTAATATTCTGATTCCCGTTCTCATTTTAAATAAAACCAACCGCCGTTGTCTTGAGCATGAAATTTCCCAAGAACAACGGCGGCTTTCTTTTCAGTCTCTTTTTAACATGCTTCAAGTATGCCGAAAATGGCAGCGGAAAGCCAAAATGTTCCCAAAGCCGTAGCGCCCCCAGAAATCAACGCCAGAACGGCTTTTACCCCGCCGGCAATTGCTAGAATACATGCGAATACCCCCCCACCAAAATATGCATCCATAATGGATCCATTAAGTTGCATTGATGCATTTGCGGTACCTGATGAATGGGGAATATTTGCCCATACGGTCAGTACCATTAATGTGACAATGAGTCCACCTGCAACAAATTTATACATCTTTCCCTCCTTTTTTTGTGTTCTTGCCTGTCATTAATACTTTTCCATTCCATATTTTTTTGAAATTTGTTTTAGATATTCTTAGTTTGCCCAGAGATGGATCTTTAATATGGATTGTATCCGCATAGATTCCATCAAGCACAACATAATGCCCCCTTTTGAGAAGAGCAATGGCTGGAAGTGTCAAAACAGACAAATCTGACCCGATTACATTCCAACCCTCAAGTTCCAATCCCATTTTTCTTGAAACTCTTACCAGATCAGCCATACTGGATTTTGATCCACCATTCAATGAAGATGACAAAGCGGAAAGGCTTGATTTCAAAGCAAAATGATCCAGAATCATTTTTAAACATGCGGCGCCACAGTTATTCGGCTTATCTTGAAAAACGACATCAACTTTATTGATAAATACTGCGCCGATTCTCTTGCAAATTAACCTTCTCCTTTTTTCCAGTGAATGTTTAAAGAGATCTACAATTTGCTCAATATCCAAGTCGAATAATTCTCCGGAAGGAAAGGAATGAATGACACTGAGATACTCGTCTAAAAGGATTGCATGCGGGAGTGATTTAATTTTTAAATCGTTTTTTAAAACCGAATCAGTAACACGGAATATCTGAACCCCCTTGCATTTTATATCTGAATAATATTGAAAATAGGATTTGCTTGAATTTGATAGAAACGCGAGTCGGATCCCGTTTTGTTCTAGTTGCATGGATTCAAGTAAGATTCGGTCCATAATTCTTTTGCATTTTAAACAACCGGGATTTGTGATTATAATCAGTGATCTTTGATTCAGGAAAATTGATGAGTCAAGGTGTTTACCGTGTTGCGTAATTGGAATATCGGGAAATTTTTGGCCTTGCTGCAAAACAGAGTTGGTCGAAATCGATTTTGTGACAAGATGGATAGACACCAATGCCACAGCGAGTGCTGATAGCATCATTAGTGAGGAAAAAATCTTTTTTTGTTGTTTAAACTAACCCTCCCTGCCTGTCCGGCTGTGGACCCGGACAACTTCATTGCAGTTCATTCGCAATTCAATTGCCAGTTGTTCCGCGTTTCATCATGTCGGCGTTGACTAAACAAACAGGGTTGGAAAACCACCAATATATCTGAAGATAAGTTTAAAACAAGAATTGACTCTACTCCATACGG
>DSAU01000244.1 GCA_011046315.1 bacterium | reverse complement strand
TAAACAGGGAAAAAAAATCTCGAAATACTTTTTCTGACGGAAAACGGTCGATACCTTTAACGTCTTTGTAACCAGGGTCAAAACGGAGCGCTTCTGTGTGATCGAATCGAGAGTGTCCCAGAGCTGTGCTGTCGATGAGAAAGTCAAGGGTATCTTCGGCTGAAAATATACTGTTAGCGCCTTTTTTTAGAGTAAATAGCTCTCGAATAATTCCTTTAAAATCAATGGATTGTTTAAATGCTTCCAGCAAATGAAAGTTGCCAAAGCCAGTGATATTTTTATTGTCAAATTCGATGCCCAAAAGAACGTGTTTGATTCGTCGTTCCAATTTTTTCTTTTTCCTTTTCAATTGTAACATTTCTTTTCGGCGTTCGTTGCGGGGACGAGTATCAAAATTAATTTGTCCTGCTGACATTTTGGGCTCGGCATTTTTGATGTTTTCCATAATTTGACCTTCATCTTATTGATTTTTAATGTGATAACTGATTTAATTAATTATAATAAATTTGCAGCAAAAATGCAAGTATTTTTTTATGTTTAACTTAAATATTTTTAATGTATTATTGTTTGTATATATTGGGTAGTTGACTATTTTAGGATTAAATAATAGCAGTGAATTCGATGAATAAATTTGAACTTAAAAATTTTTGGTTCTATCATTCAGTCATCTTCGGTTTGCTAATTCTATCCTGCCAAACTCATCAACAACTACAGATCGAAATTGAATTCTGGACAATGGGAGCAGAAGGACAACATATTGAAAAATTGCTTCCTGAGTTTAAAAAATCTCACCCCCAAATTGATGTAAAAGTTCAATCCATTCCCTGGAGCGCTGCTCATGAAAAATTGCTCACCGCATTTGCCGGTCAATCCACCCCCGATGTTTGCCAGCTTGGTAACACCTGGATTCCAGAATTTCAAGTCGTTGATGCCCTGTTGCCACTGGATACGTTAATCAATAAATCTTCGGTCATCTCGTCAAACAAATATTTTAAAGGTATCTGGGACACAAACATAATCGGTGAAAAAACTTACGGTGTTCCCTGGTATGTGGACACGCGAGTGCTTTTCTATCGAACCGATATACTTGATCTGGCTGGCTTTAGTCAACCACCAACGACCTGGGATGAATGGTTTGAAATTTCGAAAAAGATACGGTTGCTATCCACAGCGGAACAACCAAAATATGGTGTATTCTTTTCAACCATTCACGATGATTGGGCAGTACCAGTAATTTTAATCAGACAAAACAATGGAATTTTATTAAAAGATAACAACTGTTACGCCGCATTTGATCATCCGGCAACTATTGAAGCGCTCGAATACTATCTCTCATTTTTCAGCAAAGATTTGGCGGTGAAAAAAATGACCGAGGTCTCGAATCTTTATCAGGCATTTGCTGATGGTGTGTTTTCAATGTTGATAACAGGTCCCTGGAATGTAAATGAATTTAAAAAGCGAGTTCCCCACATTAACGGTAAATGGAGCACTGCAGTGCTACCATATAAAAAAAATTACACCTCCACAGCGGGGGGCTCGAGTTTAATCATTTTCAACAATTCAAAGCAACCAGAGGCAGCCTGGAAATTAATCGAATTTCTTTCAAAAGATAGTACTCAGATGAAATTTTTTCAACTGACGCGAGACCTCCCTGCCGTAAAAGCCGCATGGGAATTGGCGAAAATCAATAATGACACATTAATGACCGCCTTTTATCAGCAGTTGGAAAATGTCGAGCCCACGCCCAAAATCGCTGAATGGGAACAGGTTGCAGTGAAAATTCAGGAACATCTGGAAAGGGCAATTTATAAAGAATTACCAATTGAAACGATCGTTCAACGCCTCAATCAAGATATTGATAAGATTTTGGAAAAAAGAAGGTGGCTGTTATCTAAAGATTTAATCAGCAATTGACAATAAATCATGCGCAAATATACCATCGGTTTGAAAAAACAATGAAAACCAAATTGTTCACCCCTTACTTTTTCATCGCTCCAGCTTTGCTGACTTTGTTAATTTTCTTCTTTTTACCGGTTAGTGAAGCCTTCCTCATGAGTCTGACTGATTTCGATATTTATTCATTAAGCAGCCTCAAGCGTGCACGGTTCATTTTTTTAAATAATTACTTACAGTTGATAAATGATCCGATTTTTTGGAAAGCTCTGTTTAATACCTGTTATTTTGTATTAGTGGGTGGTCCGTTAACGATCTTAATGTCTTTGTTTACGGCTATTGCTTTGAATTCAAAATTACTTCGTTTTAAAAAATTTTTCCGATTGGCGTTCTTTATGCCGGTGGTCACTTCGCTGGTGGCAGTTGCTGTTGTTTGGCGATATCTTTACCACCCGCGCTTTGGCGTCATCAACTATTTTCTGTCCTTTTTGGGAATTGATTCGATTGACTGGCTGGGTGATCCAAAATGGGCTATGCCTGCCTTAATAATTCTTGCAGTCTGGAAAAATTTTGGATATCACATGATGATCTTTTTAGCCGGCTTACAAACTATTCCGGATTACTTGTACGAAGCCGCCCGGATTGACGGCGCCGGCTGGTGGCGGCAATTAACAAATATCACCATCCCCCAGTTGGCGCCAACCACTTTTTTTGTCACCATTATGACAATCATCGGTTATTTTCAATTTTTCGCCGAACCTTACATCATGACGCAAGGCGGACCGTTAAATTCGACATTAAGCATTGTACTCTATCTTTATCAGCACGGATTCCGCTGGTGGAGGATGGGATACGCCTCCTCAATCGCGTTTATTTTATTTTTCATCGTTTGTTTTTTAGCCATGCTACAAATGTTAGTACGTAAAAAATTGGAGCAATCATGAAGCTTAATCAAAAGATGAGAAAAATTTTTATTGCTATAGCTTTTCATCTGCTAATAGCTTTATTGTCTGGTATTACGTTATTACCCTTTATTTGGATGTTGAGTACTTCAGTTATGCCGACAGGTGAGGCAAGTACTTTTCCCCCGACACTTGTTCCCAAAAAATTTACTTTGGATCAATACCGGTTTTTATTTGATCGAATTAATCTGGGACGCCATTTTTTGAATAGTCTCATTTTGGCAATTTCTGTTACTGGTGTATCGCTGCTAATAAATTCGCTTGCAGGATATGGGTTTGCAAAATTCAGTTTTAAAGGTAAAAGACCATTATTCATCTTTCTGCTAAGTTCGATGATTATTCCGGCTCAGGTTACAATGCTTCCGGTATTCCTGATTTTGAACAAAATGGGATTATTAAATACCTACTTCGGCATCATCCTTCCGGGGATGGCAAGTATCTTTGCTATTTTTTTAATCAATCAGTACTTAAAAGGTATTCCCGATAGTCTGTTGGAAGCTGCAAAAATCGACGGCGCCTCACACTTTACTATTTACTGGCGCATCATTCTCCCATTAGCCAAACCAGTATTGGTCACCCTGGCGCTTTTCACCTTTATGGGAACCTGGAATGATTTTTTATGGCCTTTAATCGTTATGACCAAAGAAGAAATGTACACCCTGCCGGTCGCTCTGGCAAATCTATTCGGAGAACATGCTCAGGATGTGGAATTGATGATGGCTGGTTCAGTTATTACCATTTTACCGATCATGATTGTATTCATGTTTTTACAAAAGTATTATATTCAGGGTATTCTGCTTGGGGGCGTAAAGGAATAAATTTCACTCTGCCTCATCAACAAATATTTTTTTCTGATTTAAAAAAAAATACTTGACATTTTACATTTTCAATATTATATTAAAAGCAAATGTAAACGCTTACATCTGAAATATTTTTTTCCAATAATTAACAGCAATCTTAAACTGAAATCGTTTACAAATAGTTGCTAAATTGGACATCAATATAAACGAAATAGCTCGAGTGGCAGGAGTTTCGATTGCCACAGTTTCCCGCGCCTTAAACAATAATGGCTCGGTAAAAGAAGAGACCCGCCAAAAAATCCAACGAATCGCTCGCGAATTAAATTACAAACCGAATCCGATTGCCAGAGGCTTATCAAGAAAAAAGACAGATACCATTGGTGTTATCCTTCCGGAAATGGTCGACGAGTTTTTTACAGAAATCATCCGCGGTATTGACGAAGAGGCTTATCGGACAAACAATTATGTAATGGTAGCCAGTTCATACAGTCAACGCAACATTGTGGAAACACTGTTGGAATTTATGGGCAGTGGTCGTGTCGATGGATTAATCTTGATGATCCCGCAGATTAATGACGATGTGTCGACTCTGATTTACAAAAGCAAACGGCCGATTGTGCTGCTAAACAATAATATTAAAAACAACAAGTTTGTATCTTTCAACATAAATAATTTCCAGGGAGCGTATAACGTTGTTGAACATCTGATCGGTCACGGTTATCAAAATATTGCTATAATTCAAGGTCCGGAAGGTAACATCGATGCAGATGAACGCTACCGTGGCTATTTACAGGCATTAAAAAATCACAACTTACCTGTACAAAACTCTTTAATTATTCCGGGTGAGTTTAATATAAAATCAGGCTATTACGGATTTATTCGCTTAATGAGTCAACCAGAGAAACCAGATGCAATTTTTACTGCGAATGACATGATGGCCTTGGGTGTTTATGAAGCAGCAAGAACTTCTAACATAAAGATTCCGCAGGACGTCGCAGTCGTCGGATTTGATGATATTTTTCTTAGTCGTTTACTCTCTCCCAGACTTACTACGATTCATGTCCCTATTGTTGAACTTGGTCGAAAATCCATGCGCTATTTGTTAAAAATGATTAATAATCAAGTCGATCCGAAAAAATCATACTGCGAAGAATTGACAACCGGTTTAGTTATTGGTGGGTCCTGTGGATGCAAAAATTCTACGGCGCCGACACTATTTTAACATTAACAGGAAACAAATGATTCGATATAAATCTATTGGCAGATATTAAAATGTAAATCTATTTATTTGAATACACTGTTTCTTTGCGAAAATGATACCGTTGACATGCATATAAATTGATGGTGAATTTAATCCTTTAATTATAAATAAATTAATTCGTTAATTAATCACTATCTTTTAACCAAATCAAGGAGGCATGTATGAAACACATCGTTACCATCATTTTCGTGTTCATGTTGTTACTGACCTTTTCAGCAACAACAGTGTTTGCGCAGGGTCACGTTGATCCGCCCTATTTGCAGATTCAATCTGCTGAAAATCCGATAACAGTTGATGGTCGGTTGGACGAAACAGACTGGCAGCGACGGTTCGATCATCTGGTTTTCCGTTCAGGATTTACTCCCGGAGATGTCGAATACGGTGTTACCGGAGAAGTGACAGTTCAAGCACCTTACACAGACACCACCACCACCATTGTCAAAATCCTGCATCATGGATTAGACCTTTACATCTCTCTGAATTCCAATGATCAATCCGTGTGTCGTTTTGACGGCAGTTGGGAAGGAGATGGGTTATTCATGAAAATCAACGACGCCAATGGCATTCCGGTTGAGTACAAGCTCTATTTCAATTTAGCCGGTACTGATCCGGACATCCATTACGAGGGACCTGGCATGTATCCGAACTCAGGCTCAGGTGCCGCCTGGAAACATCCGGCGACCATAGTCAATGACACCACAGCCGCGGATTCCGGTTACACTGCCGAACTGGTCATTCATCTGGATAAGTTGGGCTACACCGATCCCTACGCTGACATTCCGGTACTCATCAACATTTTCGATCCGGATGGTTAT
>DSAU01000316.1 GCA_011046315.1 bacterium | reverse complement strand
CCACCGCGGACACACCAAGTTTCAACAATGGCTCAATTTGGTAATCACCTCCGTTGGCAGCAATTAGAATTCGGGTCAGTTGTTTAAATTTTCTGCGGTTTATTTTTTTGAGAAATTTTTTGAGTTGTTCAAGGTTGAGCCCGTAATTATTATTCAATTGTATCAGCAGCAATTCGATGGCACCGGTTTTCAGCAGCGAGTAGGCGGTGTCAATATCATGGGTAGATAAAATTTCACAGTGGCGGGCATGGTTTGCCTGGAGCTCCCCGACAAATTCCGGACTGGCGCCCAATAATAGTACTTTTTTCATTGAGCCGTTTTCATAGTAATGAGCTGCTCACAATAATTAATGCTGTTTTGACGCAATTAATATACAATTTTTGTGCCGTTGAATAATCGGTATTTTTAGCAGGGATAAGCTATTGTTTTTTTTATGGGACTTCCGATGGTTGTTTCAGTTGGGCAACTTTTTTGTTGCATTTTGGCGTCAGTTGTGGCGCATTCTGGCGACAATTGGCGGTTGATTGAAAGCTGAGCAGAAAGGCGGGTGAGCTGAAAAGTTGATGGTTTTGGGATTGTCAGGGAGAAGCTGGGCGACGTTACAAATTTATCGTAACCAAAATCTGTGCTGATCGATGTCATCCGTTTTATCCGCGATCTATTATTCTTTATCGATGTTCAACGCAAGCTCTTTGAGCATTTTATGAAAGGCAGAACGGTTGATGCCCAGTTCATTGGCGGTGGCGCTGATATTTCCCCGGTTTCGTTCCAGCGCATTGCTGAAATAGATTCGCCGGAAATCATTCATCAGCCAAATTTTAGCCTGATCGTATGACATCTGCAGCAGGTGTTGCGGGTATTGTAGCTCGGATGGGTGGTCAGCCAGAACAATGTCCGGTTCCCTGATTGGCGCGCCCGGTTGATGAAAAGCGATCAGCCGTTCGATCATATTTTTCAATTCGCGAACATTGCCAGGCCAAAAATAGCTTTTCAACTTTTCTATTGCTCGCGGGCTGATCTCGGGTTGCTGCCGGTTCATTTCACGGGAGTAATGTTGCAAGAACAGCCGGGTCAGCGCCGGGATATCCTCGGGGCGCTGGCGCAACGGCGGGATTACAATTCTGATCACACTTAACCGGTAGAACAAATCTTCGCGAAACACATTTTTTTTGACCAATTCACTCAGTTTTTTATTGGTGGCGGTGATTACCCGGACATCCACTTCAGTGGTGACAGTCCCGCCGAGTCGTTCGAATTGTTTCTCCTCGATGGCGCGTAAAATTTTTGCCTGAGATTCCGCCGGCAGTTCAGCAATTTCGTCCAAAAAGATGGTTCCGGTATTGGCGATTTCCAATTTTCCTTTTTTCTGCGCATGAGCGTCGGTAAACGCCCCCCGCTCGTGCCCGAAAAATTCGCTCTCAAACAGTTGCGGCGACAGGGTGCTGCAATTGACCGTCACAAACGGTTTGTTGGCGCGTTTGCTAAAACGGTGAATTTGCCGGGCGCACACTTCTTTTCCCACGCCGCTCTCCCCTTCCAGCAAAATGGTGGCGTCGCTGTCAGCAATTTGGCGCAGTTGATCGAGCAACTGCTGCATTGCCGGGCTTTCAGCGATGCAAGGCATTTCGCCCTCCCGCTGCCTTTCCTGAAACAATTTTTTCCAGTTAATTCGCTCCAGTTCACGTTCGATGATGAGCTTCAATCCCTGAATGTTGGGCGATTTGGAAATGTAATAGAAGGCGCCGATTTTCATCGCCTGCACCGCGGTGGGCACATCGGCGAAATCAGTGATCATGATCACCGGCAGATCCGGATAGCTGGCGCAGATGCGCTTTAACACCTCCAGTCCGTTCATTCCCCGTCCCAGTTTCAAATCTAACAGCACAACTTGCGGTTGTTCACGCTTAAGCTTTGCCAGTCCGTCTTTTCCAGAATGGGCAACGGTTAATTCAAAGCTTTGTTCTGCCAGGGAACAGAAGGTTTTACAAAAATTTTTATCGTCATCGATCAGCAAAGCTGTCAGTTTTTTCATTTGGATCGTCCTTTTTTACGGTATGTTTTTTTTGATAGCATAACCAGACATCATTTGTCAGATGATCAACAAGTTAATTCGAAAGACCGTTCCCCGGTTTTTCCGGCTGTTTACAATTTCGATGCCGCCGCCGTATTTGGCTAAAGTATGCCGGGCATAATACAGTCCAAATCCCCCCTTTCCGCCAGTTTTGGTGGTAAAAGTCCGCTCGAATACCCGATCCCAATACTTTCTGGGGATGCCTTCTCCCCTATCGCTAACATTGACCAACAGATAGCGATCGGTTGTTTTAAAATCAATGGTAAACGCCGGGTCCGGGCATGCTTTCATGGATCGATGCCCATTTTGCAATAAATTATCGATGATGGCTGCTAATTCATCCGGCTTGATACAAACCTGGCTGGGAAGGCTTTCTGCTGAACCGTTGACGATAATCGGGTAATGGACTAATTTCGCAGCCCGGGCGACTTGATTGCGAATCAACGACACAGCATCACATGCAAGCAGTGACATGGCTGAGCCTTTAATGGCTTTGATATTCAGCTTAACGCTATCAACGAGCCGGTAGATATTTTCCCACACATCTTTTTTAATATTTTTATCCAGATTAATGTTTACTTTGATGTCGTTCAAATAGTTTGAGATTGAAATTAGCTGGCGCTTTAATTCTTCAGCCTGATAAATATCCACGGTAGCGTCTTTAGCGAGTTCACAGATTCGTTTCAACGCGCCAAAAACCTGATCGTAAAAAGCGATAATCGTCTCCTGCAATTGCCGGAGGACATTTGCCGACAGGTTTTTTGCATCGAAACTCAGGTTGGTACAAAACAGTTGGAGCTGATTCAAAATGCTGGTCCCGGTTGCACCATGATCGAATGCCAGGCAGGTCATAAGCAAATCTTCGGCGATACGTTCTCTTCCGATTCGCAGAGTGCGCGCTTTCAACAGCCAAAACACCACACCGAATGTCAACATGGCAAAACCGACCGGCAGCACATCAGCCAGTAAAAATTCAGCGCCATAAAGCAACGCCATTAAAATAAAATAGGCAGCAAAGGGAATGAGCGTCAGACGCCAGGCAAACCCTGGTTCAGCTTTTTTAAAATGAACCATCAGCCAGGATACCACCGACAACACGAGCAATATCGTTAATGTCAGCATGAATTTGAATTGGTTTGTCCGATTAAAAATGCTGCGTATCAGCCATTTATGGGCAAGCGAAACTGCTTTGGCGATGCCGGTTTCTTCTTCAATCGTCAAAAGCTGTGCCGGTTCGATGTCTTGATAAGTTTTTATGATTCCGCTGGGAAACCAGACTTTCAAATCATATTTTTTTGTTGCATCAACCCCATAGTGGATCACCAGAGAATTTTGACAACCGTAACCGGAACCGCCGCTGAGCTCGCGCAGTCCCAGACAAAAATCAGTTTCACCCAGATGGCCGGCTTGAAAGAGCCATGTTTTTGCGCCGATCGCATCGCGGTTACTCTTGGTGCCAATGAGTTTGATCTTCAAATAATTTTGATTGTTCAGGTCATTTCTAAAATAGACACTCGGCTGATCGGTATTCGCCAGGTAACAATCCACATCGCCATCGTTGTCCGGATCACCACAGGCAACGCCGGTGGAATAGGCGAGCTGATCCATGAGTTCAAACATGTCTTCATTTTGGTTAAATTTCCCGACGCCATTATTCAAATAGAACAGATTTTTGCCGCGGTTGGTCACATAAAAATCCAGATCCCCGTCATTATCCGCATCAAAAAAACAGGAACTATGGGACAGACTGGAATCTCTCACGCCAGCAGCGACAGTGATGTCTCTAAAAATTCCGCTACCATCGTTTTGATAAAGCCGGTTTGTAAAAATCAAATTCGTAATATACAAATCCAGATCACCATCATTGTCTAGATCCGCTAATACGGCGGATGTACTTTTGGCAAGGGAATCGGCATTGACCGGCAAACATCGGTCTGTATCATCAATAAAACGCGGTAATTTTGTTTCCCGATCAATGCCCATATTCCGATATATTTTATTGCGTCGTCCGAAAAAGGTCACGACCAGATCGAGATCGCCATCGTTATCAATATCGCCAAAGGTGGCGCCCTTGCCGCGCTGCGCGGTGCGAAGTCCCGCTTTCTCGGAAATTTCTCTGAACTGACCGGCGCCGTCATTCAGAAATAACATATTCGTCGTATCTTCATTGGCTACAAATAAATCGACCGCGCCATCATTATTTACATCGCCCCAGCAGGCGACATTGGACCGGGCTTGCCCGCCGGTGACATTCGCCCGCTGTGCAATATCTTCAAATTTTCTATTACTTATATTTTTAAACAATTCATTTTCACCGTACATGCTGGTAATATAGGCGTCTCTGTCACCGTCATTTTCAATATCGGCCCAGCAGACGCCCATGTCGTAAACATTTTTACCATTCTTCAATATAACCGCGCCTGAAATTTTCAAGCGATCGGCAGCTTCAACAAAAGTAATCGGCGAGGACGCTAAGATTGTTGAGTTGCCGCCAAACAAAAACAAATTATTTCGGTCTTCAGTATCAACTAAATAATAATCATCATCGCCATCGCTGTCGAAATCGCCAAAAGCAACACCATAGCCACCTCGCATCCTATCCGTTCTAGTGCCTGTAAATTGAGCCTTACCGCGGGGGAAAATATTTTGATAATTTATTTTGGTGGGAAACAACGAGCCGTCGCTTGTTAACAGGTGGGCATTGGCTGTTTTGTTTTCAGCCATTTCATAAAAAAAGACCTCATTTTTCCCCTTCGCTTCGACAAAATAATTATTCAAGTCAACCGTTAAATAGCTTCCACTGCGGTGATAAACAAGCGGATTTTTAACAATTTTCCAATTCAGCGATAATGTATCCTTTAAAATATCGCTAAAATTGATGCTTTCAATTCCCGAACTCTTGAGCCGAAGCAGCAAATTTTCATCTGTTTTTCCAAAGTAATAATAGGTTGAGGCGTCCAATTTTATTTTAACATCGCTCCATCCTTTTCCTTTATTAAAATCAGCATCAATCTTCTGCCAATTTTTACCGTTCCAAAAATTAATCAATTCTTGATTAAATGCTTCACCTAAAATCCAGCCCGTGTCGTTTTCCAACATAAGAATCTGGTTAATATGCATAAAAGTTGGTGTCTGAAACAGCGTCCAGCGCTGGCCATCAAAATGCAAAATCTCGCCCCATTCGCAAGCACACCAGATGTTATCAGCGGACAAATAGCAGACATCGCGGATGCGGTCAGCGTTGGGCGGGTAAATTCTTTTGGATTCTGTTTCATTATACTGAAGAATAAAATATCGATAATTTATTTTATCCAAGCAGCGGAACCAAAGAAAATTATCAAAATAGCCAAAATAATTTTCCAATTTAGAACCATCGAATTCAGACATCAACAACCACTGTCCGTCTTTTAAATGATAGACATATTGACTATTATGTACCCAAACCCAACCATTGAGCGAATCCAGGATAACAGCGCAACGAAATATTTCATCGAAGGGAAAGGACATCACTCTCCAATCGTGAAGCGAAGTATTTGTCGCATCCCAGGCATCAGTTATGTCGGCTGACAGGAAGGATGCCGGCAAAATAACCCATAAAATGTACAACAGAACGTTAGCTTTTGTGTTCATGACCAGCCTGGGGTGTGGTAATTTTGACTAAGTTCGGCGATGAATTACTTTTTGG
>DSAU01000362.1 GCA_011046315.1 bacterium | reverse complement strand
GTCTCACCAAAATCGAAAAGCATGGTTTAATCTATATCCATAAAAATTTTATGCGCCGCACCTCTCATTCATCCAAAACTAATTTTAACATTAAAAATAATTATCATCAAACCATTCATGACATTTTTGGTATTCCGCAGGAGCTCATCGAAAAAGCCGGCTATGCGTTGCAATTCAACCTGGAAATGGAAAGAAAGCTGAAAATTTGGGTTCCCAGGGGAAAGTAGCCACCTCCCAGTACACAGACCAGACCAAAGATTCGTCATCAAAATTATGAAATCGTATGTTAAGCTTTGTTGTTTACATAATTATTGACCCTTCCTTTTCAAGCTGGTTTAATTCGCTTTGATTAATTGATTCGGATTGGAAAATTTATCAAACTTATCACGATAATTATTGGTGGTCTGGATATGATCGTTCGATTTTTTTTGAGTCGGGAGCTTGATCAATTGCCGTACATCGATGTTAATTTTAAAATCAAAATTTGGCTTGAGTAACTCCAGCGCTTTCATCCAGATCTTGTTTCGTTTCTTCCAATTTCGATTGAGACGCCGGGCATAGACGCCAATCACAAATTCTCCGGTTTCAAATCTAATCAGCCGTTTCAGCAGTTGACGCACCGAGTAAAACGATTGGTGTCCCTTTATCTGCGCTCGTTGCAATTGTTCGATAGTCATGTATTTCGGCTCGAAAACTGCATGATGAGCATCGTAAAGCGCCCAGTCAAAAAATTTGATACGCCCAGCAGCTTTTAATTTGTTGAAGGTTACGGTTCCGGGCAACGGAGTTAAAATAAGAAATTGAGCCGTACCAATCCGGCTATGATTGACAAATTTAATGGTTTCGGTGATTTTTTTCTCGGTATCACTTTCAAATCCAAAAACAAACATGCCGTGAACGTGAATTCGATTTCGATTAAAAGCTTTGATCGCCTGCTTAATTTGCTCCACCGATTGACACTTTTTCATCTCCAACAAACTCGCCGGATCGAGCGATTCGAAACCGATAAAAACGGTTTCACATCCGGCGCGGTGCATCAGATTCACCAACTGCGGATCTTTCGCCACATCCGCTCTGACCTGAGTTGACCATTTGAAAGAGAACTTTTCTTTGATCATGGCATTCAACAGCGCTTTGGCGCGCTTGCGATTAGCGGTAAAATTATCGTCATAAAAGAAAATCACATTTTTCTTATCGTCGTACTGTCTCAGCTCCTCAATAATATTTTCAGTGGAACGATAGCGAATCTTTCGACCAAACATACCGGTAACTGAGCAAAATTCACAATCAAACGGACATCCCCGCGATGTTTGTAACGGCACAATCTGATAGCCGAAAGTTCTTTTGATGCCGTTGTTGATAAGTGCAAAATCCGGATAAGGTATCGAATCCAGGTCTGTTATCAATTCGATAATCGGATTGTGGATGATATGACCATTTTTTCGATAGGATAAATTTGGAACGTTATCAAAATTTTTCCCGTTCATCCAATGCTCAATAAAAATCGGCAGGGCTTTTTCTCCTTCACTGCGAATCACAAAATCACAATGTTCCAGAGCTTCCTCCGGCAAAAAAGTTACATGGGGTCCGCCCATGATCACCGGAATTCCCATGTTGCGAATCTGATCAGCAATGGAAAATGCCCGGGTTGCCGTAGAGGTAATAGTTGAAATCCCGACTATGTCAGCCTGATTAACTTTTTCAAAATCAATTTCTTCGTTTTCTTCTAAAATAACCTCAACCTCCCAGCCCAATTTCTGCATGATTGTTCCCAAAATCAGCGTGCCCAATCGTGGAATCACGAACACTGAAAAAATATGCAGATTGGGCGCTTTGGGTTCAATAAATATTATTTTAGGTTTTTTCAACGTGCTCACTGCTTTTCTCCTTGCTATCTTTGTCATGTTTTAATTGTTTGATCTTATTTTCCAACTGGCGAATTTCCTTTTCCTTTTTCTTTAACAGCTCTTCCCAGCGTTCGATACCCTGTTTAAATTGCTCCATCTTTTTATAAAATAATTGAATCCGCTCCTTCATTATTTGCAATCTTTGCCATGAATCATCCGTAACTGAGGCTTTCAGATTCGATTGTGTTGCTAAAAAGTCTCGGAACATGTCCGAAATCTCTTTGATCTCTTCCAGACTATAGCCGAATAACTGAAGATCTTTAATCAGATTACAAAGGTAAATCCAGTGCTCCGCATAGAGCCGGAATCCACCTTCAGAGCGGGTATCCGGCTTGATAATTCCCCGCTCCTCCCAATATTTGATAGTACGGGGATTCATATCAATCAGGGTAGCCAACTCCCCCACTGTCAAATAACGGATTTTTTTTGTATCAGCCTCCCTCTGTTTTCGTTTCGAGGGCAATCCTATTTTTTTAGAGATCTTTTCAATTTCTTCAACTGAATAACCCATCGAAAGGAATTGTTGGATCTCCTGAATCCGTTTTATCATCTCGGCACTAAAGATTAACACGCTCCCATCAGCCGTTCCCTTGGGGCGGATCAAGTTGGATTTTAACAATTGTTGAAACAGCTCCGGCTGTATCTTAAGCTGCTTTAGAATCTCATCTTCGGTAATAATTTTCTCTTTCATATAATCGCCAGTTTACTGTTACTTTTAATTATATTATTTCCCTAATGACAGTATACGTATATTTCAATTTAAAGTCAAGCTTTTTTTTAAATTTTTATCTCAATTCTAAACAAAAAATATTTGTGCTAAATAGCCGGACTATTTACTGCGTGAAATTATCGATAGAAAACAGAACTGGCTATTGTATATATTTCCCATTATGTTTATATTATTGGTGCATTTTTTTTAATACCCCAAAGAAAATTAAAGGTTTAATATGGAAAATCGATTGAACTTTAAAAATGAACTCGTTGACAAATTGAAAATTGGCGCTGTTATTTTTGACAAAGTCAAAGTTGAACCAGAAATCGCCGGTGTAAATTCACAGATTGATAAATTAGCGGCTCAACTCCAGTCTGAATTTACTGTTCCATCAGCAGCGCGAAATTTATTCGCAACAATGCGCCGGGTTTATCAGCAATTGGGAATTGATCCCACTAAAACCCGCCCCTCCTCTGAAGCACTAATCCGGCGCGCGTTGCAAGGGAAAACAATCTACCGGATTAATTCAATTGTCGATATCTGCAACTATTGTTCGATGTATTTCGGGCTTTCCATTGGTTTGTACGATGTTGATAAAATTAGCGGAGAAACAATCGAGATTAGATTGGGACAGAACGGCGAAGGCTACGCGGGTATTGGAAAACAATACGTGAATCTGGAGGCTCGAATTGCACTGGTGGATCGACAGGGTGCGTTCGGAAATCCATCTTCAGATTCAGATCGGACAAAAATAACACTTGAAAGTAACCGCATCATGTTCATTATCTTTGCAGCTTTCGATTATGAACAAACAAAAATGCAAGATCATCTTGATTTTGTGGAAAGCACAGTGAAACAATATCACACCTGTCAAACAGAATTTAAGGAAATCATAACTGGCTGAAGAAAAATCCAAGCTACCTTAAGGGAGTATCTCCAATTCATCGCTGTAAATAATCTATACATTTCGCTTGACGATAACTACCGTCATATCGTCCTTCCAAGTCTGTTGATTTCCAAAGTCATAGACGACATCGATAATATCAGTCACTAAGTTTTCAGCAGACTGATTTTGATTGTTGACGACCAATTCTTTTAATCTTTGTTGTCCGAAAGTTTCACCATAGATATTTCTTCTTTCTATTAAACCGTCAGAGTATAAAACCAGCAAGCTACCCGGCGGCATAACCGCAAAACCACGTTTTAACTGAATCTCTGGTAACGGTCCCAGAACGGTTCCTCCTCGTTTTAACAACTGGATTCGTTGACCATGCACCAGTATCGGATCGGGATGGCCGGCGTTCACATATACCAGATCACCGGTGGTTTCAATTTCTGCATAAAACAAAGAAGTAAACGATGTCGATAAAGTGCTTCGATGAATCACCCGGTTCAACTTTTGTATAACCGCCGAAATTTTCATTTCTTTTTCCAACCCCATTCGAAGGCCGGTAACCACATCCCGAGCCAATAGTGCAGCGGGCAGTCCATGTCCGATGGCGTCGCCAATGCCCACACCGAAATGTCCTTCAGAAAAAGTATTGTAATCGTATAAATCACCACCGACAATTTCAGCAGAAATCGATTTTCCAAAAATTTCAAATCCCTCAATTTGAGGAGCATTTTTGGGAAGCAGACTGCGCTGAATTAATTCCGCATGTAACAATGAATTTTTCATGCTCTCGCTTGAAATTCGGGCATTGAGCAACTTTCGGGATGTGTTAACCGCAAATTCGATTTCTTCACGATCCCAGTTATCATACAGCTCAAAGACAAACAGCCAGACCTCTTCTCCTCTCAATATGGTAAAAGCAACCAGTGGATCGGCATAAGCACCGGCTCTGATTCGCAACGTAGGCGATGAATCGTGATAAATATATGTCCCATGCTTGAGCACTAATTGAACAGCCTCGCTTTTAATATCCAATTTCTCATAACAATCCGGCTCCTGGATATTGGTGCAATAAACCAGAACAAATTCATCAATAATCAACTCATAAAGCCTGCCGTTTTTGATGCGCAGGTCTTTCCCCAAAAATCCGACCAACTCTCGCAACACTGTCGAAAAGATATTTTCAGCTCCAACCTGATAAATCTCAGATAAAAAAGCGTCCAACCGGCGGTAGTAATCTTTTACATTGGTAATCATATCGCTTCCCAATTATGGAATAGTGTGCTTTTCTGTCCTTCATTCACATAAAATATTTTCCAAACTCGCAATGGCGTCATTCAGTTCATCATAACAGTCGAAAAATTGATTGAGTTTGGTAACAGCAAGTGCACCGCTAATAAAATCATTGCTGCCAGTTAGTACTACCTTTTTGCCGCCGCTATCGGAAAACAAGGTACTGGCGGTAATTAATATTGCCAGGCCGGTACTATTGATACGCTCCACCTTGCCCAGATCTAAAATAATTTTATTGACATGCTGATCGATCAAATCATTGAGGCATCCTTCAAAAACTTTCGAATCTGCGGGATCTCCCAGCGTTTTACCGGCAAAGTAAATTATTCCGATATCATTTATACGTTGCGTTTTTATTTCCATTTTACCTCCGTTGTATTTCGGACCAACATTTATCAACAGGACAATATCGCTGCTTATTAAACAATTAGCAGGTGTAACCGGCTTGAACAGTGCAAAGATGTCTAAATATTACCAACCTGGATCAAATTTGTTTCATAAAATTCGAATACAAATCGCTTTATTCATGCCAACGATTTGTTTTTCGCATCATCATTTTGCAAATTAAAAGCAGCAAGGCGATCGCACCAATTAGCGATGCTTGTTAAAACAATTCATGTTTGAAAGTAACCTTCCCTTGCCATTTTTTCCCGGTCTTCAAACCTGGGTAAAACTTTGGACTGTTTTTTCATCCAATTGTTTGACAGTCTCGATGACTAAAAGGATGCCGTTTTCCACATCATCTAACGAAATAAATCCGACGTGAGAATGAATATGTCTGGTTGGAATCCCGATAACAATGCTGGGACATCCGGAGCGCGACAGGTGAATCATTCCCGCATCGGTACCGCCGCCAGCGACTTGAGATAGCTGATAAGGAATTTTGTTCTTTTCAGCAATATCAATGATCAATTCCTTGAGCGGCTGGTTGGGAATCAGCGATGCGTCAAAAGTTGAAATCGC
>DSAU01000520.1 GCA_011046315.1 bacterium | reverse complement strand
GGGATACATCAAATTTTTATCTGTCATTAAGCGTTGTTAATTCAGCCTCCGAGAATTAAAAGAAGTACGAGGTAACCAAATTAATCGTGCTTCTTTATTGGTCTCGACGATGGATAAAATCCTAAAAGTTATACCTAAGCCAGACAAAGTGAGGGGATCCCCAACGTTTGGACTGTTTTGGTGCCAAAATAAAGTGGAGAAAAATCATCCCGCAACTACGGTCTTGCAATATTTCAAAAAATTGTTTATATTGTTCTGAAGCATATAAGAAATCTCCTTAAGTTTTTAAAAAGTCAATTAAATATACAACAGGTTTCCTTATGATGCTTCAACTAATTTTTTGGCAAGCTATAATGGTGTATAACTCAAACATATAGGTTTATGGGTTATGCGTGGAAGAAATGAGTTCACCAAACGTCAGGTACTGCTATTCACCATCAAACCAATAATTTCCGCTTGCTTAAATCTTACAAATTATTCTGATGAAGAAATTATATAAATCAGGAAATGAGGTGAGAATAATGATTACCAAAGAAAAAATAAAGACCGAAATTGACAACCTCAAGGATGATTATTTAGAGATATTATACCGGATAATTATAGCTCTCGAAATGCCGATAGGAGAAGTTACTGAACAAACTGAGACAATAAATAAGCAATCAGAGTGGCATAAATTTATCCAGGAAACTTATGGCTGCTTATCGGAGACCCCCATTGAACGTGGAGATCAAGGAGTATATGAAGTTCGTGAGGTAATTGGATGACTTACTTGCTGGATACGAATAGCTGCATCAAATATCTGAATGGAACATCTGAAAATATCAAGACAAGATTAGAATCAAAACAGTTACAAGATATAGTGGTCTGCTCCATTGTTAAAGCAGAATTGTTTTATTGTGCTCAAAAGAGTGCGAAACCCACAGAAAATCTGGAGAAAGTTCATAAATTTATAGATCGATTCGTTTCATTGCCATTTGATAACAAAGCCTCAGAAAAATATGGCGAGATTCGTTCTAATTTAGAGAAGGCAGGAACTCCGATCGGGCCGAATGATCTATTAATCGCATCGATTGCATTAGCCAATAATGTAACATTGGTGACTCACAATATACGTGAATTTAAAAGAGTCAAACGATTAAAGACAGAGGATTGGGAGAAATAGTATAGTGAGTAAAATTTGATTTTTAATAAAGTTGGTTGCGCCAAGCCACGCATAACATTCGCCTGGAGCGCAACGCGAGGGTTCTGAGTGTTTGAAAAAGTCTATAAAACTTGTTACATTCTGGTGTTTTAAAACGGTTCTTGTGGTCGCTGCCTCGCGCGGCTCAGGCGTGCCGAACCCCGCAGTAAACAACCGATTTATCCGTAATCAGGCAGGAAAAAAACAGCCAAAACATAAAGAAGATAATTAGTAATGAATAAATATAGAATATACTTTTGACTAAAGCAATTATTATTATATTTTTATTTTTAAACATGGGGCGACATCCCAAATATTTTTATCGAATGCAAATAAACATACAATTGGTTTCCTTTTGCTTCAACTAATTTTATTGTCAGAATACTTACATGCAAAAACTATTAATTTACATCGGGCTGATCATCGTGTTGGTCGGGTTGCTCTGGCCCTGGTTGAGCAAAATTCCACTGGGGAGACTTCCTGGCGACATCGTGATCAACAAGACCAATTTTAAAATTTGTATTCCGTTGACAACGATGCTTTTGATCAGTATTTTATTGACGCTGCTATTGCGAATTTTCAAAAAATAACCGGGCATTGTGAAGCCAATCCTGACAATGGCGACGCTGATCCAATAACAAAATTCTAAAGGTTTAGCCATGAAAAAAATATTTTATGCGATCACTTTATTGATCGTCATTATCGTGATTATCGGAGTGATAACCATGAAAAAACCACAGACTGATTTGCTATACCGGGCGCCGCAGAAAATTAATGGCTGGGAGATAGCTGAAACCGACAAATATTATACAGCGGATAATTTGTATGACTACATTAACGGCGGGGCTGAGTTGTTTCTGTCCTACGGTTTTCAGACAGCGATGTGCCGGACCTATGTTGCTGATGGTCAGCCCGAAATAATTTTAGACATCTTTGATATGGGGAAATCGCAAAACGCTTTTGGTGTTTTTTCGCATGCACTCGAGACTGTAGATGACCGGTTCGGACAGGGATCGCAGTACATGCCTGGATTGCTGCAATTCTGGAAAGGTCGATATTATGTGTCAATTCTGGCAAGTCCGGAGACCGAAACAGCCAGAGCCGCCATGTTTTTGCTGGCCGAAAAGCTGGAGCGGGTGATCGAAAAAACTGGTCCCCTGCCCCGTTTGATTGAAGCGCTGCCTCAGGACTCTCTCATTCAATCAAGTGTCAGATATTTTCGCCATTACATCTGGTTGAACTCCCATTATTATTTATCCGCTGAAAATATTTTAAATATCGACCATGATGCCGAAGCGGTTCTGGCGAAGTATCGCATGGATAGTAAGCAGCCGGTTGTTTTGGTCGTCAAATACCAAAATGACAAAAAGGCCTCAGCCGCCATGCAAAAATTCATCGCTGAATTCCTCGACGGCCAATCAGACCCGCCTGTCCTGGAAAAAGAGCAGGGAAAGTGGCTCGGTTATCGGGTGTATGGGAATTACTTTATCGCTGTTTTTGAGTCGCCCAACGCACGGATTGTCGAGTCTCTGCTAAAATCAATGGAAGATAAAATTTAGCTTCTTTAATTTTTTTACCGAGAGTCTAAAAATAGGGGAAAATCATGAGTCCGACAGATATAAACCGAAGAAGTTTTCTGAAAAATTCCAGTGCAGCCGCTGCCGCGCTCTATTTGAATTTGCCGCATAAGCTGTTTGGTGATAGCGAGAAAAAAGTGCGGGTTGTTTTGATCCGCCATAAAAAATTATTGGACGATGTCAACCGTCCCCACCAAGAACTGGTGCAGGAAATGCTGGATCAGGCTGTAATGACATTGCTCAATGAAAAAGACGTGGTGCAGGCCTGGAAGCGAATAATTCAACCGAATGATGTGGTTGGGATTAAGACCAATGTGTGGCGATATTTGCCCACAACATCCCAGGTGGAGAATGCGATCAAAAAGCAGGTGCTGGACGCCGGTGTACCGGAAAAAAACATCGGGATTCGCGATCGCGGTCTGCTCAGGGATCCGATTTTCACTCGCGCTACTGCTCTGATCAATGCGCGCCCGTTGCGCACCCACCATTGGAGCGGCGTGGGCACGATGCTAAAAAATTACATCACGTTTGTCAATCGCCCGTCAGCATATCACCCGGACTCCTGCGCTGATTTGGCAAAACTGTGGTTTCTTCCTGAAACAAAGGGCAAAACCCGGCTCAACGTCATGGTGCTGTTCACGCCGCAGTTTCATGGTGTGGGACCCCACAGTTTTAGTCCGCACTACACCTGGCCCTACCAGGGGCTGATGGTAGGATTTGATCCCGTTGCCATGGACGCCATCGGCGTCAGGCTTTTGATGGAAAAACGAAAGTTATTTTTCAAAGAAGACCGCCCATTAAATCCACCGCCCAAGCATGTTTTTTTGGCAGATACCCGACATAAGCTCGGCGTAGCCGATCCGGAAAAAATCGAATTGATCAAGCTGGGCTGGCAGGAGGGAAGTTTGATTTGAGCGGCATTTTTGAAAATATATCATCTGTTAGCAGCGAGAATGAGCACATTAAATCCTTATAGCCGGCGGAATTTATCCACGATAACTTCAGTCGGGTTGCTATTGATTTCTAAACACAACCTGGCAATGAACATCAAACCCGGAGGACGCAACGAATGCCTTTCCAATTTCAGAGACTGACAATTCAGGACGTGATATTGATTGAGCCAAAAGTTTTTAATGATGATCGGGGATTTTTTATCGAAACTTATAAGCAATCAGAGTTCCGTGCTTTCGGAATTCAGGAATCGTTTGTTCAGGACAACCATTCTCATTCCACTCGCGGCGTGCTGCGTGGGCTGCACTATCAACTTAATCCCGGAGCACAGGCAAAGCTCGTCCGGGTGATCCACGGAGAAATTTGGGATGTGGCAGTAGACATCCGCAAGGGTTCGCCAAGCTTCGGTTGCTGGGTCGGAGAAAAGTTGTCCGCGGAAAACGCACGCCTGATGTACATCCCGAAAGGCTTTGCTCATGGGTTTTGCGTGCTCAGCCATGTCGCCGATATCCTGTACAAAGTGACCGAGGAATGGTCTCCGGAATTCGAACGCGGCATTATCTGGAACGATCCGGAGATTAAAATTAACTGGGGTGTATCCGAACCCATTCTTTCATCAAAGGATCAGCAACTCCCACTGTTGAAGGATGCGGAAAATAATTTTGTGTTTAAATTGTAATCGTCGGTTGGGTTGTTATTGCAATGGATAAAATGGCGGATAAAAGTTAGCTTGCGCCGATAATACCCATCCTTCAGAATCAAAAATTTGAACTGGAGATTTGTCAGGAATTCAGGCTTAAAAAAGAAAATAAAAAAAGCCCACTAAAAGATCTGTGGGCTTTTTTTGTGCAGGATTGCTTTTATAATTCCAGACTAATGCCAATGGAAGGTAGTATGCCAATGTCGCTGCTGGTGTTGATTTGGTCGTCCCAGAAATCATAGCTTGGTCGCTGTGGAATTTTGTAATTATACACATTTTGAATGTCGAGATAAACAATGAGCGTATAACCGGTGAAATTGAAATAGCGGTCGATTCTAAAATCGAAATGATGTCCAGCCGGTGTGCGCGTCGCCAGATATTCGTCGGGCAGGTTCTGAATTACTCCGGCTGTCATCGGATTTTCTGAGGGACGGTATACCGGTGTGTGCGGAACTCCGGTAAAATAACGGAATTTCATCGAGATTTCCCACTTAGAATTGAAGATGTAGCCACCGGAAGCGTTCAAGATAAAACGTTGGTCGTACTGTCCGGGATAAGTTATACCATTATTGGCTGTGATCTCCACTTTTCCGTAAGAAAGGCTCAGCAATCCGTAGAGCGGGATTTGGGAAAATTTTTTTTGCAGCAAGAATTCTGCTCCGTAAGCAGCTCCCTTCGCGTTTGACGTCAGATCAAAATAACCAAACGATTGAAAGTCATCCTCTCTACCACCAAAACCGGTACCGGTGTTGTTCACAACGATGTGGTCAGTTACTCTGGCAATGACTCCCCCTGGTAACTGGCTATATTTTTTGTAATAACCTTCTATTGAAAAGCGCAGGTCGTTTTTGATGAGATAATCCCATGCCAATACACCCATCTGGTTTTTTAGCGCTTTCAAATTCTTATTGAATGGGTTGACAATCCATACATAGGAGGGTGATTGATAATAAATTCCACCGCTGGATCGCAGGGTATGTTTTTCAAAGATTTTATATTTAATCGAAGCGCGTGGTGCGATGTAATTTTTTTGATTAAGAAATTGATAGTGATCCAACCGTATTCCGATGTTGAAATTCAGACGGGGATGTACCAACCAATCCAATTCCCAGAAGCCAGCGAGTTTTCGCGCATTGCTATTTGTTTGAATAGACTGTGCCAGACCTATTGATGCTGCTGGAATACGATTTCCGTTGCGATCGTATATGGTATCGGCAAAGCTGGTGCTGTTATCGTTGTGGATAAATTTTGCCGATGCGCCACTCCGTACACCGAGAGTTTTAGAAGCTACCCAATAGTGTTGAATTTTAAAGTTGCGTTCCCACTCATCCGCGTTACTGATAAAATATGGCTGCTCATC
>DSAU01000099.1 GCA_011046315.1 bacterium | reverse complement strand
TCTGATAATAACACGATATACTGTAATGAAATAAGCACAAGCTTGGATACCCTTTTTCTGGGGGGAATTGTCATTAGAAAAAGTAAAAATAATGTTATTCATAACAATGAGATCGGTAAATTTCAGATCGGGTTTGAATTTGAAAATTCTGACAACAACCGAATTTATAATAACACGATCGGTTTTGCTGAAACGCCCACAATAGCGGCCATTATTGGCGGAAAAGGGATTTTCATCCGAAATGGTCAGGACAATATTATCCACAACAATACAATCAGTAAATATAGTGGCGGGCTTGATTTGCAAAATTCAGGCGGCAATCGGATTTATGAGAATACATTTACAGGCTGCAGAGGTGTTGCATTGTATATGAACGGAGCTTATTCTTATCCAGGAGGTAATCGCGTTTTTCGAAATACCTTTTACGGAAATGGTTGGGCTTTAATGTCTACAAAGACTCAAAACCGCAACCGTATTGAAGACAACGAAATTTATCAAAATGAAAAAGGTATCATTGTTAGTTCAGATAGTAATATCGTCATCAACAATAAAACTTATGATAACCATGACATCATTGCTTCGGGTATAGAGGTGAATGGAAGATGGAATGTTATCGCCAATAATCAGACTTTTAGGAATAATTATGGCATAAAGGTGGAATATAGAAGTTCCAACCGGATTCTGAATAATGTCGTTTATGAAAATGAGTGCGGTATTTTTATTGGAAGTAAGCAAAATTTGGTACAGGCGAATGAAATTCGGGACAATAGAGAAAATTCAGGTTTGGTGATTGTGAATAGTTACAATCATATTCTTGATAATCAGATCACAAACAACCAAAGGTGTGGTATCGAGATAAGAGGGGGGCGGGAAAATCTGATCGAGAATAATCTCATTGATCGAACAAACAGTACTGGGCATGGTGAATGGTCCTCTCGAGGTGGTGTGTTTATGATTAATACGTTTGAGAACAAGTTAATCAAAAACAAAATACAGAACACGATTGCTTCTTTCGGTGTCTATATGAATATATCCAGCGGCAATTATTTTTTTAAAAACCAGATTGTGAATAATGCCTTCGATGGGATTTTGTTGTATGAGAATTGCCACAGCAATGACATCATACAAAATCAAATCCTGTCAAACGGCAGTATGATCGGCATTGAGGCAGGGATTAATATTATAAATTCAAATTATAACATCATGCGCGGGAACAAAGTGTGGTACAATTGCGCAGGCATTATTGAAAGAACAAGTCATGACAACGCCTTTATCAACAATTCCGTCCATTTCAATTTTTGCATCGGCACAGGGATTCATATTTACGGCTCCAACTCCCTCTTTGCCGGCAACTCTGTGCAGGGCGATGCCGGTCCGGCCTTTCATTGTGAACTGGGTGCGGCGCCGGTCATTCGGCAAAACTATATCACCGGCAATGCAGGCGGCGGCGTTTTATCCGAAAGCGGATCGAATCCGACCATTACAAAAAATAACTTTAGCGACAACCCCGCCTTTGGCGTCTCCAACGCAGATCCGAACGTCACCATGACGGCTAACGACAACTGGTGGGGCGACCCCGCCGGTCCCGGGGCAAACCAGACGGTACAGGGCAACGTGACAGTGCAGCAGTGGGCCGCCAAACCCTTCGATCTGGTGGTTTCCGCAGGAGCGGATACGATCTATCTGCCTGCCGGTAGCCGAGACTCGCTGGTGGTGAGTGTCCAGAACTGGAGCAATTTCGATGACCTGGTAGAGGTCTCGGTCTCTGACTCGCTCGGCTGGCTGACCGGCCTCCAACCGTTCACGCTGCAGTTGGCGGACAGTGTTGGCGCCGACAGTACCCTGCAGTTAAACACGGCCTCCAGCCCGGCGGGAACGGTCAACAAGCTGGTTGCCATCGCTCACAGCCGGTTGGCACAGGATCAGAGAGATTCTTCGGTAGTGTGGATTCATCTTTACGAAACCATCATCGACACCATTATTGTGCAGCCCGATTCGGTTCAACTGGCGCCCGGCGACAGTCTGCAATTTTTTGCCACGGCTTATGACCGCTTTAATTATCCCATTCCGATGCGCTTTAGCTGGAGCGCCACCGGCGGCACGATCGACAGCAGCGGCCTTTACCACGCCGGATCGGAAGAGGGATGGTTTGAGGTGGTCGCGACCGATTCCTCTGGCGAGAAACAGGGCAAAGCCGCTGTGCAGATCAAAACCATCACCTCGGTTCAGACGCCACCGCCGGAAGCGGTGAGCCTGCCTGATCAATATGCCCTTTATCAGAACTATCCCAATCCGTTTAATCCGGAAACGACAATAAAATTCCAGCTTCCGCGTGATGAAAAAATTAGCTTGCGGATTTTTGATATTTTAGGAAATCAAGTTCGGGTTTTGGTGGATGAGCATAAAAAAGCCGGATATTATGCTGTTGTTTGGGACAGCAAAGATGACGCTGGAAATGAAGTCGCTTCCGGAATTTATTTTTACCGATTGAAGACAAAAGAGTATGTCAATACACTTAAACTTGTGTTGATTAGATAAAAATGGGTGCGACACACTGGCAAAGTGTGTCGCACTTAATTTATGGCATCCAGCGACTGTTTGTTTCGTGTCTCAACCCTGTCAGCCATTAATACTTCAGCCAATTCAACACTTCGGGCAGGGTTGGTCGTTTGCCGTACATCAAAATGCCGATCCGGAATATTTTTCCTGCTAGCCAGATGAAAACAGCGATTGTGACGACGAGGATAATCAGCGAAAGTAAAATTTTACTGAAAGGCGGTGTTTGAACTGAAATTCTGGTGAACATGGTGATCGGGGCAAAGAAAGGGATCAGCGATGTAACTTTCGACAAGGTAGCGTCCGGATTTTTGATGATGTAAAATGCAAAAAAGAAGGCAAGAATGATCAGCATCATTACCGGAAATTGCAGTTGCTGGGCGTCCTGGTCGGTATTGACCATGGATCCCAACATGGCATAGAGGGTGGCGTAAAGCAAATAACCCAGCACAAAGAAAATCACGAAGTAAACAAGCACTGCAATCGGGATGGTGGGAATGGGAACGCTGCTGGCGCTGGATGCAAACATCGAAATGATGGGGGTTGAGTAGAGCGTCAGCAAGCCGGCTACCAGCGCCCAGATCAAATATTGAGTGAGACCGACGGCGCCCATACCCAGTACCTTGCCGGCCATTAACTGGAAAGGTTTGCAGGATGACACCAGCACTTCCACTACCCGTGAGGTCTTTTCTTCATAAACGCTTCGCATGACAAAAACGCCGTACATAATCAAAGCCATATATAGAAACATAACCATGATAAAGGTCACGGCAAACGATAACCCCACGTCTTCTTTTTCGGCGCCGCCTTTTTCTATTTTGAATGTCTTTAAATGTACCCCTTTTGTCAATTGATTGATGATTTGTGGATCGAGGTTGCTCTGGGTGATGCGATGATCCACGATGATTTTGGAGATTGCTGATCGGTACATGAGAATTTGATCAAAGTTGCTCACACTCTTTGCGTAATAATCAACCAGGTTTGTTTCGAAAACATCGTCCGGAATGATAAAATAACCGTCAATTTCACCTTTATCCACCTCGCGATTCAATTGATTTTTGGTTGTTTCCAGTTCCTCCGGTGTGGTCTCGACCCGATTGAATTGGTAGAGTCGTTCGCCGGTTTTGCTGGTGTCGTCCAAAGTGCGAACCAGGGGCTGGTATACGATTTGACTTAAATCGACAACTGCATAGTTGCGAATTTTTTCTGTTTTAAGGTTAATCAAAAGCCCGGGCCCGATGGTTATGGCGACGATGAATAGCGGTGTGAGGGTGGTGCCGATGATAAAACCTTTAGTTTTAACTCGAGTCAGATACTCCCTTTTAAAAATAGTCCAAAATTTATTCACGGATTTTCTCCTTTTTCTTTTTTGTCACGGTTTCGATGAAAATTTCGTGCAGAGAGGGTTCGGTTACCTCGAAGCGGGTGATGTCCACCTGGTTTAGGGCAGCCCCCAGAAGCTGGTGGATTGACACGCCTTCTGCCGGAAAAACTTCGGTGTGATGGTCTACCTTTCTATGGTTTTGCACCAGGCTTTTATCAGCTAAAAATTTGGCATCACCATCGTAGTCGATTAAAATGGAACTGCGCTGAAAGTTTTTCTTGATCTGTTTAATTTCACCTTTCAGCACCGCTTTTCCCTGATCTATCAGACAGATGGAGTCGCATAGCTTCTCCACCTGATCCATTAAATGGGTGGAGAAAATAATAGCGGCGCCGCGATTTTTTTGTTCGACCATCACGTTTTTGATCAATTCGGTATTCACCGGGTCGAGTCCGGTAAACGGTTCATCCAAAATGATCAGCTCTGGTTCATGGAGCACCGTGGAGATAAACTGGATCTTTTGTTGCATCCCGCGAGAAAGCTCTTCCACTTTTTTGTCCTTCCATTCATCAAGCTCGAACCGTTCCAACCAGCTTTGAATGCGACTTTTTGATTTGGAAGGTTTTACAGCTTTCATTTCTGCCAAAAATGACAACAATTCGCCGACTTTCATTTTGCGATACAATCCCCGTTCTTCGGGCAGATAGCCGACCCGATCCCGAAGACGCTGGGAGTTGTTGCTGTCAAACAAAAAGATTTTGCCGCGATCCGGGATGATGATGTCCATAATCATGCGGATAGTTGTTGTTTTTCCAGCACCGTTGGGACCGAGCAAGCCAAAAATGATGCCTTCGGGCAGTTCCAGGTTCAAGTCCTGTACCGCATGGATGTTCCGGAAAGATTTGTACACGTGGTCTAATTTTAAGACTGCCACAACTTGTCTCCTCTTTTTTAAGATGGTTTGAATAAGTTAAAAATCTTTTTAATCGCGCCTCCGGGTTGGAGATCTTTTTTTATTTGTTTTATCGATTTTAGAGCGGCAAGCCTGCCTCGTAAATAAAGCTCCTCTGCCTGATCAAAATCGTGAGGATTTAAACCGGAAAGATCCGGGGTGATGGTGACATCGCCCGATGGGGCGTGCTCTGCGATTTGTCCCCATGCCATCATGAAAGAGTTGATCAGCACTTGAATAATATTGTTGGGTGGATTTCCCGGTGAAATTGAAGGTCGTAATTTTACTGAGATAATGTAATCAGCGCCCATTTCTCGTACAACATCGGTGGGGAGAACATTGAGCACGCCGCCGTCAACCAGCACCTGCTTATCCCGAATTAGTGGCGTAAATATGCCGGGGATCGCGCAGCTCGCCCGAACGGCTTCCGAAACAGGACCGTTTTTGAAAACAACCTGGGTTCCGCTGGAAAGGTCAACCCCGACTGCTGCAAAGGAGATCGGCAGCGATTGGATATCAATTCTGCCAAGCTCTTCGTCGATAAATTTTTCCAATGATTTGCTGCTTAACAACCCCATTTTGGGAAGGGTGATCTTCCCAATATCGTCCCAGCTCAGTGAGCGCGCCATTTGGAAAAGTTGGTCGCTGGTATAACCTGCCGCTAAAAAGGCGCCAACCAACGAGCCGGCGCTGGTGCCGGCAATGTAATCGAAACAGATGTTATTTTCTTCCAGCACTTTAATCGCACCCAAATGCGCGATGCCTAAAACGGCGCCGCCGCTGAGAGCGAGACCTATTTTTTTATTTTTTTTAGTCATATCCTCATCCTATGAAATACTTGTAAAAATAAAGGAATATTTTTTTAAAGTCAACTGTTTTTTTGCAAAGTATTAAGATTAGTGTTAGCGAGCGAGAAGATTGAGTTGATCTATTCTATTA